>JAGGXV010000010.1 GCA_021162885.1 bacterium
CCCGCTTTCAGCGGGGTTCTTTGAATCTTTTGCTTGACTTAAACGACCCACGATCGTAAGTGGTTTATGTTAAAATTTGTTTTGGTCGATTTTAGTTAGTGGTGTCGTATTTTAGTCGGCTGTCTGGATGGTGATTTTCTTTTTCTTTATTTTTCTGACCCGAGGGATTTTGATAGTCAAAATTCCCTTTCTTAAATAGGCCTTAATTCTCTGGGTGTCAACGTCTTCGGGTAAAATTATCTGGCGAGAAAATGGCCCCCAATAGCATTCTTGGTAAAAATAATTTTTTTCTCTCTCTTTTTCTGGTTCTTTTCTTTCACCTTTTATTATCAGCATCTCATTTTCAATGGAAATATCTATATCTTCTGCCTCAACTCCAGCAATCGGGGCTTGAATGCAAAATTCATTTTCTGATTGATAAACATCAACAGCTAATTGACCTTCAACTTTTAACCAATCTTTGGCTTCTTTTTTTGGTTTTTCCTTATTCTCTTTTTTCTTGGGCTTTTTCTTGTTTTTCTCCGCTTTTTTCTCTGCTAAACTTATAGAGGGTTCTTCTTCAATCCCTATATCTTTTTTAAGTTTTTGAAAAAACGACATATAAATCCCGAATTTTCACAAATCTATCATTCGCGAATATTCGCGAATGTAAATTTGTGTATATTAATGAAAGAGGCAAACGCTTTTCAACCTTTTTAATTTTTTGAACCAAGAGGAAACTAATAAACTTAAAGTGATTAAAATGACCATCGGTAAAATAAATCTTGTCAAGCTCTCTATCTCTATTATAGACCAATTGTAAAGTCCATGTAAAGTGGTCGCTATAAAAAGACCGGTTACAAAAATCTTTTTTCTTTGATGAGTATAAAAAAAAGACAAAGCCAAAAAATATCCAAGGGTACCAGAACACAGGGCGTGTAAAAAAGTGGCTGAAACAAATCGCCAACCCATCACTTCTAATGCCTTAACTGGAGTTAAAATTGGGTGATAATTACCCAAGACCAAGATATTTTCCAAAGCAGCAAAGCCAAGGGCAGAAATTATCATATAAAGCAAAAGATCGGGTGGTTCATCAAGTTCGGGATTTCTAAAAACTCCAACTCTTACTACCAAATATTTTAAGTATTCTTCTATAAAAGCTCCGCCCAGAAAAATAACCAAAAGGGAATTTGAGGTTATCTTTTGGAAACCTTTTTCTAAAAAAATAGCAAAAAAAGCAATCAATAAGCCAAAAAAGAAGATTTTCAAAATCATCCGGTTTGATTCGGGGTGGGCATCCTTTCTGAGATAGAATAAGAGCCAGATGACACTTGGTAAAAATCCGAAAAGATAAAGAAAATAAATCATATTGGCCATTCTTCAATCATTAAACATTTCTTTTTATTTTTCAAAGGCAATCTTTGATAAATCTCCTCAGTAATAAATGGCATAAAAGGATGTAAAAGTTTCATTGAGGTCAGCAAAACGTATAAAAGGATGTTTGATGTTTGATGTTTGATGTTTGATGTTTGGAGTTGCTTTTTTGATTCTTCTATATATCTGTCGCAGAAATCATGCCAGAAAAAATGATATAGAGTTTGAGCCGCCTGACCAAATCTGAAACTTTCCACATCCTTGGTAACCGATTTAATTGTTTTATTTAATTCTCTGAGTATTTTTTTGTCTGCCCGAGTTAATGTTTTCTCGTCTAATTTTTTATTTTTAATTTTTATTTTTGATTTCGAGATTTGTTGTAAAATAAATCTCGTGGCATTCCAAATCTTGTTAGTAAAATTCCTCTGGCCAAGAATTTTCTCCTCAGATATCATAATATCTTTACCAGGCCCTGTTCCAAAAACTAAAGCCATTCTTAAAGCATCGGCTCCATAAAGCTCCACTACTCCCAAAGGATCAATTACATTTCCTTTTGATTTTGACATTTTTTGGCGGTCTTTATCACGGACAAGGCCGTGCAAAAAAACATAGCGGAAGGGAATTTTTCCGGTAGCATATATTCCTAACATAATCATTCTTGCTACCCAGAAGAAAAGTATATCCCAACCGGTTTCCATTACCGAAGTTGGATAAAAATATTCAAAATCGTCAGTAGTAAAGTTAAAAATAATTTTTGATTTTTTATTTTTAATTTTTGATTTTAAGTGACCCGACGCCAGGAGAGTCGCGAATGGCCACTGGCCAGAGGAGAACCAAGTATCAAAAGTATCTTCAATTTGTTTTGGCTTACACTTCTGACAAATAGGACACTTTTTCGGCTTTTTAAAAGAAACAAAATAACTATCCTTTATTTTTGATTTTTTATTTTTGATTTTTGAATTTTTATTTTGGCACTGCCAAATTGGCATCTGGATTCCCCAAACAATTTGGCGTGAGATATTCCAATCGCGAATGTTTTTCATCCAATGAAGGTAGATTTTTTTATAGTGAGCTGGGATAAATTTGATTTCCCCTTCTTTAACTACTTTGGTTGCTTTTTTCGCTAAAGGTATAATCTTGATAAACCATTGTTTTGATATTAATGGTTCAATCGGGGTTTGACATTTGTAACAGACAGCAATTGAGTATTTATAATCTTCTTCTTTTTCTAAAAATCCTTTTTTTCTTAAATCTTCCAGAATTTTCTTCCGGCATTCAAGAGCTTTTAGTCCAGCATAATCTTTTCCAGCTTCTTTTCTCATTTTTCCATCTTTCCCAATAATCTGGATTGCTGGAAGTTTATGATCTCTGGCGATTTCAAAATCAAGGGGATCGTGAGCGGGGGTTACCTTTACTGCTCCTGTTCCAAATTCCATATCGACTCTTTTATCAGTAATAATTGGAATTTCTCTTCCAACCAAAGGCAAAATAACTTTTTCACCAACCAAATTTTTATATCTTTTATCTTTCGGATTTACAGCCACCGCTGTGTCTCCCAACATTGTTTCGGGCCGAGTTGTTGCCACTTTGATATAGTTTGTGGGTTGTGGTTTGTAGTTTGTAGTTTTGAGGGGGTAACGGATAAACCAAAGTTTTCCTTTAATATTTTTGTGTTTGACCTCTAAATCAGACAAAGAAGTTTCATGATGAGGACACCAATTAATTATTCTTTCGCCTCGGTAAACAAGTCCATCATCGTAAAGTTTTTTAAAAGTTTCATAAACAATTTTGACAATATCTTTATCTAAAGTGAATTTTTCTCTTGACCAATCACACGAAGCTCCTAGCCTTTTAAGCTGATTTTCTATAACTTTCCTGTGTCTTTGACAGAATCTCCAAATCATTTGGCAAAGCTTCTTTGGGGAATACTGAAATCTGGTTTCCCCTTTCTTTTCTAATTCTTTTTCAAAAACAACTTGAGTTTCAAAACCGGCATGATCAACTCCCGGTAACCATAGAACTTCTTTTCCTTTCATTCTTTGATAACGAATCATAATATCTTGTAAGGTAACAAAAACAGCGCTACCAATATGCAAAGGACCATTAGCGTTGGGAGGGGGCATTATAATACAAAAAGGTTTTTTCTTACTTTTAAGATTTGCTTTCAAAAAACCAGATTTTTCCCAGAGCTGATAGATTTTGTTTTCGACAGTTTTCGGATTGTAAACTTTTTCCATATTCTCCGAATTACGAATTAAACCGAATTACGAATATTTTAATAAATTCGTAAATTAGCAACGGCTTTGATTTTCTCTAAATTTTTTGTGGCTTTGTTCCGATTAAAATATCCTGCTATCCCAACCATTGCTGCATTGTCAGTGCAGAAACAGGTTTCAGGTAATAGGTAACAGGTGTTAGGTAATTCTTTTACAATTTTTTGTTGAAATTGTTTTCTCAATTCTTTATTTGCTGCCACACCTCCTCCTAACAATATAGTTCTGGCTTTGTAATTCTTGGCTGCCTTGATTGTCTTTTTAATTAAAACATCAATGATTGCTTGCTGGATTTCCCTTGCCATTTCTCGTTTATATTTTTTATTTTTTATTTTTGATTTTTTATATTGATATAGAACTGCTGTTTTAAGTCCAGAAAAACTAAAGTCATAATCTTTTGAATTGAGCATCGGTCTTGGCAGTTTAGTTTGCAGTTTATAGTGAGTAGTGAGTAGTTTTTCAGCTTCTGTGGCGATGGCTGGTCCGCCTGGATAGGGGAGTCCCAAAATCCTCGCTGTTTTATCAAAACATTCTCCAGCAGCATCATCTCTTGTTTCTCCGATAATTTTGTAGTCGCCAATTTTTTTCATCAAAATCAACTGAGTATGTCCTCCGCTTACCACTAAACAAATAGCCGGAAAAAGATTCCTTATCTCTTGTCTCTTGTTTCTTGTCTCTAAAAAGTTAGCCAAGATATGAGCTTCAATATGGTTTACTGGAATAATAGGTAGTTCCCATTTTTTAGCTAAATCCTTGGCAAAATTTACTCCAGTCCATAAACAAGGATCCAAGCCTGGCCCAATCGTCACTGCAATAAAATTGATATTTGGAATTTTGGATTTTGGAATTTGTTTGAAAATTGAAAAAGAAGGGGCCCGCTGAAGGCGGGAGGGTGGAGGGAGTGGTGTAGTGAAATTGAAAATTTCGAAACCTGCTTCCTTCAGCGCTTTCTTTAAAACTATAGGCAGGTTTCGCTGGTGTTCTCTTTTTGCCAAACTTGGATAAACCCCGCCATATTTTTGGTGAATCTTTACCTGCGAAGAAACAATATTGCTTAAAATCTTAAATTGGACACTCCTAATTTTTAATTTTTGATTTTTAATATTTAATATGCTAATGCAGGTGTCATCACAAGAAGTATCAATAGCTAAAATCTTCATAACTTTTTTTATATTATCTTAAATATTGAAATTTTTCAATTTTTAAGGTAGAATTTGCTAAATGGCCCTGTCGTCTAGTGGCGAGGACGCATCTCTTTCAAGGATGAAACACGAGTTCGATTCTCGTCAGGGCCACTTTTTAAAATATGTCAAACTATCTCGAAATTAGTCGAGCTTCGGATATTGAAAATAAGAGAGAGAGGGTTCTTTATCGTTTTTTTGAAATTTTACCGGGAGCCATAAGTTTAACCACTCTAACTTTCGCTTTGCTCTTTTCTTGGTTAAAGCCAGTTTGGGTGGCTTTTTTTATTATCCCTTTCTGTCTTTACTGGGTTTTGAAAGTTGGTTATCTTTCTTTACATCAGATTGCTTGTTTCCGGCGAATGAAAAAAAATCTTAAAATTGACTGGCAGAAAAAACTTGAAAATATTGATGATTGGCGAAAGATTTATCAGTTAGTAATTCTACCTATGTACAAAGAGAACTGGGAGGTGGTCAAAGAAAGTTTGGAATCTTTAAAAAATTCAAATTATCCCAAAAATAAAATGATTGTGATTTTAGCCCAAGAAGAAAGAGCAGGTAAGACAGCAAAAGAAATTGGTGAACTTGCGCGGGAAGAATATGGAAAATGTTTTTACCGATTTTTAACCACTTGCCATCCCAAAGATATTGAAGGGGAAGCCATCGGTAAGGGGTCGAATACGGCGTTTGCTGGCAAAGAGGCGAAAAAACTAATTGATAATCTCAAAATCCCTTATCAAAATATTATCGTTTCAACCTTTGATATTGATACCAAAGTTTTTCCTCAATATTTTCTCTGTTTAACTTACCACTACTTGACTTCAAAAAATCCTTTAAGGCAGAGTTTCCAGCCAATTCCGGTTTATCACAACAATATCTGGCAAGCTCCAGCTTTCAGCAGAGTTGTTGCTTGCAACAGCACTTTTTGGCAAATGATGCAACAAGAAAGACCAGAACAATTAGTTACTTATTCTTCCCATTCAATGCCTTTCAAAACTTTCCTTGAAGTTGGTTATCCTTGCAATTTAGTTTCTGATGACTCCCGAATATTCTGGAAGTCCTTTTTCAAATATGATGGAAATTATCAAGTTGTTCCTTTGTACTATCCAGTATCTATGGATGTGGTAGATTCTTCAAGTTTTTTTAAAACCTTTGCCAACCAGTACAAACAACAAAGGAGATGGGCTTGGGGTTGCATTGAGATTCCCTATTTACTTTTCGGTTTTTTAAAAAACAAAAAAATTCCTTTGAGGAAAAAGATCTTTTATAGTTCTGTCGCCATTGAGGGATTTTGGTCTTGGGCTTGCGCTTCTTTGCTAATTTTATTTTTGGGTTGGTTACCTTTAGTTTTAGGTGGGGAAGAATTTAATATTACCATACTCGCTTACAACCTTCCCAGATTAACCGGAATTATTATGAGTTTTGCTATGTTTGGAATGATTTGTGCTGTTTTTTTGAATATCCTTTTTTTACCTCCTCGTCCCCCTGGAACAAGCCGCTTAAAAAAATTCTCAATGATTTTTCAATGGTTATTTTTGCCCCCAGTTCTAATAATTTTTGGCTCTTTCCCCGCTTTTGATGCTCAAATCCGTTTAATGTTCGGCAAATATCTGGAATTTTGGAATACTCCGAAGATTAGGAAAAACTATTCTAAGTGAATTCTCTCTTTAAAGTTTTTTAATCTCTCTTTTAAAGAGGGGTATTTTTTTAAATTAGGGTCTTCATTTAAGATTTCTTTTGCGGCCTCTCTGGTTTTTTCAACCAAAGGGAGGTTTTTTAAGTTTTCCATAGCTAAATCAGGAATTCCCCACTGTTTAACTCCTGACAAACTCCCTGGGCCTCGAATTTCTAAGTCTTTTTGGGCCAGCTCAAAACCACTTTCTGCTCGGACTATTGCTTGCAATCTTTGGCGAGTTCTTTTGGCAGGGGATTCAGTGAACAAAAAACAATAAGATTGTAAATTTGAACGACCAACCCTTCCCCGAAATTGATAGAGTTGAGCTAAACCGAACCTTTCAGCTCCCTCAATCATCATAACGGTGGCAGCAGGGATATCAATACCAACCTCAACTACTGATGTTGAGACTAAAATATCAATTTTTTTGGCTTTGAAATCCTTCATTGTTTTCTCTTTTTCGCTTGTTTTCATTTTGCCGTGCAACAAAGCCACTTTCAGATCAGGAAAAACTTTTTTGGACAGTTTTTCATATTCTTCCTTGACCGCTTTAGCTTCCGCCCAACCCAAGATATCTTCTTTGCCTTTCTGTGTCGATGCCTTTTCTCCTGGTTCAATTCTCGGGCAGATGACAAAAACCTGCTCGCCTTTTTCGACTTGCTTTCTGATAAAATCGTAAGCTTTCGCTCTTTCTTCAGGCGGAATCACCTTGGTGATTATTTTTTTTCTTCCCTTAGGCATCTCATCTAAAATTGATAAATCCAAATCACCGTAGATAGTCAAAGCCAGGGTACGAGGGATAGGGGTGGCGGTCATACTCAAAAAATGAGGTATCATTTTTTGAGCAGTTTTTAGTGGATAGTTATTAGTTATTAGTTTTGCTCGTTGTTCCACCCCGAAACGGTGTTGTTCATCAATCACACAAAAGGCCAAATTGCCAAACTTTACTTTATCTTGGATTAAAGAATGAGTGCCGATTAAAATATCAATTTCTCCTTTTTTTACTTTATCCAAAAGTTTGTTTCGGGAAATCTCTAAAACTTCATTTTCCAATTTTTGGGCCAAAATTTTATCTTCTTTACCAGTCAACAAGGCAATTCTTACTTTGAAAGGTTTTAAAAGTTTAGCCACTTCTTGAAAGTGTTGTTTGGCTAAAATTTCAGTTGGTGCCATAAAAGCTACCTGATAGCCGGCTCGGACCACATTTAAGCTAGCTATCACTGCCACCACGGTTTTGCCAGAACCAACATCACCTTCCAAGAGGCGCGACATAGGTCTTGGCTTTGCTAAATCTTCTAAAATCTGCCAGGCACATTTTCTTTGAGCATTGGTTAGCTTAAAAGGCAAAGATTTAACAAATTCTTTTATTAGTTCAATATTTAAAGGAATGGCTGGAGCTTTCGCTTTATTTAATTTTAATCTTTCTTTCAGAACTGATAATTCAATTAAAAAAAGTTCTTCAAAAGAAAATCTTTCTCGGGCTTTCTCGGCTAGAGTCATTGAATCAGGAAAATGAATCTGCCAGATGGCCTGATTGATTGGTAAAAGATTTTCGGTTTCAATTATTTTTTGAGGCAAAATCTCAGGAATTTTGTTTTTAAGTTTCAAAAGTAAAGGCTTTAAGATATAACGAAGCCAACGAGAAGACAGGCCTTCTGTTTCTGGATAAACTGGCACGAGCCGCCCAGTATGAGTTAGATTGGATGTTGGATGTTGGATGTTGGATGTTAGTGGGATTTTTTCATAGGCCGGGCTGGACAAAAATACTCCCTTATCTGCCACGTTAATTTTGCCAGCCAAACAAACTAGATCTCCGGCCTTTAGCACCTTTATCAAATATGGCTGATTAAACCAGACAACCTTTATTGCTCCGGTTTTATCTTCAACAATTGCTTGGGTTAGAATCATTTTTTTCTTCCAGGTTCTTGAGTTTTTAATTTCCAAGATTTTTCCCAAAATGCAACAAGTTTCATTTAATTTAACTTTAGAGATGGGTCTGATATTAGAGAAATCCTCATAGCGATGAGGAAAATGAAAAAGGAGATCTTCCGCCGTTTTGATTCCCATTTTCTGAAGTTTTTTCTGGAAGCTCGGCCCGATCCTGGGAATTTCTTTGATTGGCGTAGATAAATTCATTGAATTTAAGATAAATCTAACCTACACTAAAATAATAACTCAATTAAAGGTTGAACTCAATAAAATTATGGTAAGGTTAAAATTTTAATTGAAGGATACACCACAGAGGATACGTCAGAGAAGACTTCCTGTTCAACCGTAGCTTTAGCAAAAGATAAAAGCATTGTGAGGGATTGCAGAATATTTTACTTCCGGAAAGTGGTATGAAATGGTTAAAGAAATTCATAAAGGATTCCCAGCAAAAGGTGCAATTTTAATTACGATAAATAAAATTAAGAAATTAGCTTAAGTTCACCCACTCCAACTTCCTCGCTATCGCTCGGATTTTTGCTATTGCAAAAGGAATATGGCAACAAATATACGGTTTCACGATCAGAGATTGCTTCACCCAAATTTGAGCTTCGCTCAAACTTCGCATATTTGCGATATGTATATTCAATCGGCTTCGGAGGCTCTGAAACAAAAAGATATTAAAAGAAACAATAATTAATTTATGAAAGTGAGAAAATAAAATGGCAAACTTTCAAGCAAAGATGTTTAATAAAAAAGCTTCTGATCCCAAAAACAAACCAGACCAGATTATAGAAGCTATTGCGTTAAGGCCCGGCCAAAGTATTGCAGATATTGGTTCAGGAGGGGGTTATTTTTCTCTGCGATTTGCCAAGATAGTTGGAAAAGAGGGAAGAGTTTATGCAGTTGATACAAAGCCGGAATTTTTAGAGTATGTTAAAAATAGTGCGAAAGAAAAAGGATTGGATAACGTTATACCAACGCTTGCGGCAGGAGATAAATTAGATTTACCTGAAAAAAGCTTAGATTTGATATTCATGCGCAATGTCATCCATCACTTACCAAATCGAGTAGAGTATTTTAAGAGACTAAAACGATTTTTAAAACCCGATGGGAGAATTGCCATCATTGAATATAAAAAAGGTAAAATTTTTACTTTCCGTTGGTTATTTGGACACTACCTTCCTAAGAGAACTATTGTTCAAGAAATGGAAAAATCAGATTATTTGTTGGAAAAAGAATTCAACTTTTTGCCAGAACAACATTTTACAATTTATACGGTGAAAAATGAAAGATAAAAGTATAATTTGCAATGTTGCAAAATAAAAACATATGAAAGAATGTAACAAAATGGAGAAAGACAAACTGCGAAGAATCCTTGTTGCTATGTTCTCGGTAATAGTAACAATAAGTGTGATAGCATATCTCAATACGCTACCAAAACCAGTTTTTGCGAAACCATATTGGATTAGCATTATTGCATTATTATTCCTGTATTGGATAATCTTCATCAGCTGGTATTCCAAACATAAAAGAAAATAAATATGACGTCCTGAAGTCCACTCTTCGGATTGCTTTGCAATCCTCGCCTCTGTCGGGAACGTGTAACAGCGAGTATGTGGTTCGTTTCGCTACACCCAAACCTTTTTGGGCTTTGCACATAAGATAAGGGCTTTATTTATATATCATAAAAAGGGATACACAATTTAGGAAATTTGAGAAGCCGACTTTACCAGTAATTGTACCAGCGAATAGGACAGAGATTCTCTATGGAACTTTTA
This sequence comes from bacterium, assembly GCA_021162885.1. GTDB lineage: Bacteria > Patescibacteriota > Minisyncoccia > Minisyncoccales > CG1-02-41-26 > JAGGXV01. The sequence continues at coordinate 10,190 of JAGGXV010000010.1, forward strand.
AATCGATTTTGTGCCCAACCCCAATGGTCGAAAAGATTTTAAGAAGAAATAAAAAGAAACTAGACAAGAAATTGACTTTTTAGCAGTTGAGGAATTTATTAAGAAAAATTCTTGGATTGAATTATGAATTTTATCTATATTACGAATCCAACGAAGAAGGAAATAAGGAATAATAAGTAGATTAAAAAACGCCAGCCCCAAAACAGGTGGTGTTTTTTTGTGTCCCCGGCAGGAGTCGAACTAAATGCGGTAGTGACTATGACTAATGAGTTAAATATAAGTTAGTTGTGCGCCTGGCAGGATTTGAACCTACGACCTCGAAGTCCGCAACTTCGTGCTCTATCCACTGAGCTACAGGCGCATTGTTCGCTATGATAATTTTTTGCAAAGCAGTTCCTAATTCTAATAACTCTTTTCTTATTTTATTGTTCCCGTAGTAAATAAAGCAAATACCGGCAAAGTTCTTTCTGAATCTTTTTGTTTTGCTTCGCTTTTTCACATAAACTTTGTAAAATTGACTTAATGGAATATTAAGTACTCTTGACCAAAAGTTTTTAACTCTTTTTATCGAGTGATAATAATGCACGTATAACCCTATCCTAAGTTTAGTTTCATCAATATTGTAACATAATCGAAGCAATCTCACATATAAAAGCGCTAACTTAGGATCAGTATTAGCAAACTTTAAGGCACATGCTTTTTTAGATTTAGCTCCTTCTGTCCAATAAAGCATGGCAAGTAGTGATTTGTAAAAACCTATATTTTCTAGGGGATAGTTCTTTAGCTCTTTTTCTATCTTTGTTTTTATTAATCTAGTTTCTTCCTCTCGTTTTTTTCTCCATTTATTTCTCAATGCGGGAGCTGCTAATTTACGGATACTAGCAAGATGTTCTAACATTATTTTTCTACTCCAGGGTTTTCTTATTGTTTTTCCAAACCAAGTGCTTATAGTGCTTTTTGGTACACCTAAAAGCCTAGTTATTTCATTATAGCTTTTACCTTTTAAAATCAACTGCTTTACTTTCTCTTTCTCTTTTGCTGGGTGTAATCTTCCTCGCATTGTTTTGTATCGAATTGATATATTTATTAAATTATACTACATACTATACGAATATACAAACAAAATCTATTTTGTTGATTTATCGAAATTTTGATGGTAAGATGTAGATGTTTGGAGGAGTGCGGCGAATGGCAAGCCACGAGTTTGCTAAACTCGCGCCGTGTAAAAAGCGGCTTGTGGGTTCGAATCCCACCTCCTCCGCCAGTCAGGATTTTGCAAGTGTTTGGTTGTCTCGCGCCGCCTGCGGCGGCGTTCGGAAGGAAAAATCGGGCTGGCGGCTCCGCCGCAATCTTTCCAAACTGCCAAAGAGCCTGAAAAAATATCGGCTCGAACCATATTTTACAAAAGAAAATTTTTATTGACATAATAACACAATCATGTTAAGGTAGTTGTCAAAGACAACAGCTCTTTGGCAACTTATCTTACGGAGGTGAATTCCATGAAAAGAAAAAGACTCATGTGGATTAAACGAAGATTCCGCGACTTGATACTCTCAGGCAAAAAAACGCTCGAGGTTAGGGTTCTCTGTTCTAACTTGAGATCGATAAGGAAAGGAGAGTTAATCAATCTAAACAACCAAGCGACTATACGGGTAAAGGATGTTCGTACCTGTCCGACTTTTGAGGAAATACTTTCTCATGAAGAGGTATCTCGAATCGTTCCGGGGGAGCACTCGTGAAGAACTGCTAAAACTCCTCAAAAATCTTTACCCTCCCCACAAGGAACGGCTGGGCGTCCTTGTGCTTGAAGTAGAACCTGTAGAAAACAATTCGTGAATAACCGAAAGGAGGTATGACCAATGGCAGAAGAAGTTGTGATTCGGGATTACCGAAAGGAAGATCTCCCGGCTGTAAAATGGTTGATGCTTCAGTATCTCCCTCAATTTTACGATGACATAGACGAGAGTTTCTCCGAATCTCTTACAGAAGCTCACGAGAAAGGTTACGATTCCTTAATTATTAATATAGAAAGGAGATAATATCATGACTAAAAAAAAGTTGAGCATCGTAATATCCGGCTCTTTTCGTCGCTATTTCGACGGAATCAGCGAAACAGTGAGAACCTTTGAGTCTTTGGATGTAAATGTTCTTTCACCCAAGGCATCAAAAGTAGTGAATCCTGGCGAGGAGTTCGCTGTACTTGAAACTGATGATACCGATGACCCACGAATCTTGGAACAACGGCATCTTGACGCGATTACTGCTGCGGATGCCTTGTACTTATACGATCCCGATGGATACATTGGTGACTCTTCAAAGATGGAGCTCGGCTGGGCGCTTGCGCTTGGCAAACCTGTTTTTTGTAAAGAGTTAGTTGATGACTCTACGCTTAAATTTTTCTGTGGCACAGTGGCTACTCCTGAACAAGTAAAAAAGGCACTCGAAAGCAGATCACCACTTGAGTCCATCAATGAACGTTCTTCAGTGGCTGTTCTCCAGCACTATATCCACGAGATGGTAATACGTCGAGGATTTGATAAAGAAACTCCGCAAGACGTTCTCCTACTCTTAGTAGAGGAGATAGGCGAACTTGCCAAGGCACTTCGTAAGTACCTCGGTCTTAAATCGAACGAGGAAAAAGGGGACAGGTATCCAATACTTGAAGGCGAAATAGCAGATGTGTTTATCTATTTGCTGGATCTTGCTAACCTCCTCCAAATTTCTCTTTTCCATGCTCTTCACGAGAAAGAACAGGAAAATGAGAAAAGATCTTGGGGATAAATGCTCAAAGCCTCTTGTAAGAAGAATCTCGCTCGAGGCTTTTTATTTTTTAAAGAACTAAAGAATTTGCCGCCAAGCAAGAAATTTTGCGTTGCAAAATTTCTTGTAATGAGTTATTATTAACCCATAGAAAAACCTGAAATTGTTAAAGATTGCGGCGGAGCCGCCAGCCCGATTTTTCCTTCCGAGCGCCGCCGCAGGCGGCGCGAGGACAAAAATAAGTTCGAGCTATATTCAATATACACCGCCATGAGGTAGGTTGCGCCGAATTTGGCTAAGGCACCAGTCTTGAAAACTGGCGGGTATTTTATACCCTTGCAGGTTCGAGTCCTGCACCTACCGCCAAATAAAAAAACCAATCCGGTTGGTTTTTTATAATAGTTAGTGACTTAATCACTTAACGGTTCTCTGGCTACAACGATTCCCCAGACCTCTTTGCCTCCTGCTTTTTTTAGAACTCTGGCGCATTCTTCCATAGTGGAGCCGGTGGTAAAGACATCGTCAACCAGAAAAATTCTTTTTCCTCGAACTTTTTGAGGATTTTTTAATTTAAATGCTCCTTTGATATTCTCTTCTCTTTGTTCTCTTTTAAGCTCAACTTGTGGTTGAGTTTTTTTGATTTTTATGAGATTATTATTTAAAAGGGGAATTTTTAAAAATCTGGAAAGTTCGTTGGCTAACAGAGTCGCCTGGTTGAATCCTCGCCATCTCTCTCTGGATTTGGAAAGGGGAATAGGCGCCAAAAGCGAATTCTCTTTATTTTGGAAAATTAGCTTGTTCTCGGATAAAATAAAATGTGCTATAATCAAAGAAGTTAAGGGAAGAGAAAGGTTTTTCAAAAAAGGTTGATATTTGAATCTGCTGATTAATTTTTTGACTAAAAGGTTTTTATAGGAGGTGGCCGAAAATAGTCCCGAAAGTTTCATTTTCCGGTGAACGGGACAGGTTCCTTTATCAAAAACTCTTTTTGGGGTTTTACAGAAAGGGCAGTAATTAAATTCTGAAATCTCAATTGAACTTAAGCAATCCTGGCAGATGATATTTCCTTCTTTTTGGCAATTCAAACAGAATTGAGGGAAAAGAGTGTCTAAAAGAATTTTTTTCCACATACTATTATTATAAAATCTGTGCTACAATAAACAAAATTAGTTGCTATGGGGATTTTTGCAAAAAGATACTTGGGAATTGATATTGGGGCGGCTTCAGTTAAGGTGGTTGAAATTTCAGCTTTTGGCAAAAGGAAGAAATTGGAAAATTATGCTGAGTTCCGACTACCTTCGAAAAATTCTCTCCCAGGTTTGTTTCATAAGAAAGAGTTGGTTCTTTTGAGCGATGAGGCCTCAGAAATTTTAGAAGCTTTGTTTAAAAGGGCGAAAATAAAGAAAAAGAAAGCGGTTCTTTCTCTGCCCGACTTTTCTACTTTTTTTACTACCTTCAGTTTGCCGCCAATGACCGAAGCAGAGGTTCCTCAAGCCGTAGAATTTGAGGCTCGCCATCACATCCCTTTACCCTTGTCAGAAGTTGTTTTTGACTGGCAGATAATTGAAAAAGAAAAAGTACTGCCTGGAATTAAATTGAAGGTGTTGCTGGTGGCTGTTCCGAATCGGGTCTTAGAGGGTTATCAGCGATTAGCCAATCTTGCCAAACTTGAAATTGAAGGAATGGAGGCTGAAGTTTTTGGCTTGATTCGTTCATCTATTCCTAAAAAACTCAGTCAGAAAGCAGTTTGTCTGGTTGACATTGGTTGGGAGAGTACTACTGTCAGTATCAGCAAAGCCAAAACTTTAAGATTGAGTTACAGCTTTGATATTTCAGCAAAAGAGGTTACTCAAGCTCTGGTGGATAGCTTAAAAATTGATTGGTTAGAGGCCGAAAATCTCAAAAGGAAATATGGCTTGGACCCTGAGAAAAAAGAGGTTTTCAATGTTTTAACCCCAAAAGCCGCTGAAATTGCCAGAGAAATAAATGGGGTCTGTCAGAATTTCGAGCAAACTGAGGGAGAAAAAATAGAGGATGTTATTATGGCTGGTGGTATGGCTTCTCTTTTTGGCCTTAAAGAATTTCTGAGTACCCAGCTTAAAAGAAACGTTCAGATAGCTAATCCTTTCAGTCAGATTTCTTTTCCCTCCATTTTGAAACCCCGACTCCAAGAATTGGCTCCTTCTTTTGGGGTGGCAGTTGGCATGGCTTTGAGAGAGGTATAACACAAAATGGACTTCTTTTTTCGAAAGAAAGGGTAGAGACATCAAAGAACACATAAGAGTCCTGGGCGCTGGGGATTTTATAACCCGCGGCACTCGGACATAATAATATGCCAAGAAAAACTTTTGGAGAAATTATTCCCAAACCAAAACCAAAAACACCCGGTTGGCTTAACTTTCTTTTCTATCTTTCCATAATTTTGCTCATTGTTTCATTGTTGACTCCCCTCTACTTGAAGAAGAGAATTTCTGGTTTAGAAAAAGAAAAAGAAAGATTGGAAAAAGAGATAACTGAATTGAAAGGAGAGGAGGAGAAAGAACTGGAAAAAGAGCTTTTAGTTTTGAAAGAAAAAATCAAAATCTTTCAAAAGCTTTTCCAGCGTCACAAAAATAGCTCAAAAATTTTCTCTTTACTGGAAAGTTTATGTCATCCTAAGGTTCAATTTCTCAAATTGAATTTGGATACCAAAAATAGTCAAGTTAACCTGGAAGGAAAAACTGATAGTTTTCAATTTTTAGGCGAGCAACTCCTTGTTTTAAAAATGGGGACAGTTCCTGGAGGAACAAAGAATCCTATCAGCGATCTTACTTTAGCCAATATTTATCTGGATCGAGAGGGAAAGGTTAGATTCAATTTAACTTTTTCACTCGCTCCGGAGATTTTCAAAAGATGAAAAAAACCTTTATCATTCCAATCTTGTTGTTTTTAACTTTAATTTTAGTTACTTATTTTCTATTGCCTCAGTATCAAAAGTTCAAAAATTTGACAGACCAAGTTGAAAAGAAAAGAGCTGAGTTTTCTCAAAAGGAAAAGTATTTCTCAAATCTTAAACAGATTTCGGAAAATTTGAAAGATTATCAAACTTCTTTGTTGAAAATTGAGACGGCTTTGCCTCAAGATCTTTCTTTGTCTGATCTTCTGAATTTTCTTCAAAAAATAAGTGCGGAAAATGGCCTTTTGTTAAAAAATGTCGTTCAAGCAAAAGAAAGCAAGATGGAAGCAAAGGGAATTTTGGCTAAGGTTAAAGAAACTTATTTTAATCTCAATTTAATAGGTTCTTACGCTTCTTTGAAAGGATTTTTGCAGGCCTTAGAAAAATCTTCAAGATTAATTGAGGTTGAGAGTGTCTTTGTTGACGAGACCGACGAAGGATTGCCTAAATACAACATTTCTATTAAAGTCCATTCTTTGTAGTAAATTTTGTAGTAAATATGGTTGAAGTTTCCGAAAAAAATAAAATTTTTCGATATTTAGTTTGGGGATTGGTAGGGGCTGGAATTGTTATTTTAATTAATACTTGGTTCTTGAAACTAGAACCTCTCCCCCCATCATCTCCTTTTCAACCGACTCAGATTAGAGAAATTGACTTTGAAATCTTGAAAACCCAAGAACTCAAAGAGATTTTGCCTTTTGAGGAAATTCCTTTTCCCGAAGAAATTGGTCGGGAAAATCCCTTTGAACCCTACTAATTTTGAATCCTATCAATATGGACCTGATTGCCCAGTTAGTTAAACAAAAAAAAATAAAAAGAAGAGAGGCCTCCAAATTGAAAGCGGAAGCCAAGAGGAGAGAGATGACCCAGGAAGAAATAATTTTGGAGAAGAAAATTTTACCAGAAAAGAATTTGTTTGAATTAAAAAGCAAATTGACTGGTTTTCCTCTCCGAGAAACTCTGCCAGAGAAAATTCCCTCAAAGATTTTGGAGATTATTCCCCGGGATTCAGTGGAATATTACAAAATAGCCCCACTTTCCTGGAAAAAAGATGAAAGAGTTTTGGAAGTGGGCATGATTTATCCAGAAAATCCCCAGGCCAGAGAGGCCTTAAAGTTTTTAACGAGACAGCAGAAATTGCAGCCAAAAATTTATTTGATTAGTTTTTCCTATTTTAAAAAATATCTTGAACAATATCGAACTCCCAAAAAAGAAGTTGAAAGAGCTCTAGAGAGGTTGGAAGAGGAAATCAAATTAGAAAGACCAAAACTGGTTAAGAAAGAGGAGTTTGATAGGTTGGTTGAGGAGGCCCCGGTCATTAAAATGGTTGGGGTTATTTTGCGCCAAGCGGTTGAAGGAAGAGCTTCTGATATTCATATTGAACCAACCAGAGAGAATTTAAGGGTTAGGTATCGATTGGATGGGGTTTTACACTCCTCCCTTATTTTACCCTTAAAAGTTCTGCCTGCCATTGTGGCTCGGATTAAGATTTTAAGTCGACTGAAAATTGATGAAACCAGAATCCCCCAAGACGGGAGGTTTTCCACTAAAATTGGCGAGAAGACAATTGACTTCCGGGTTTCTACCTTTCCTACCACTTTAGGTGAGAAAGTTGCTATTAGAGTGCTTGATCCTGAAGAAGGTTTAAAATCTCTGGCTGAATTGGGCTTGAGCCAGAGAAATTTTGAAGTGGTCCAAAGAGCTATCAAAAAACCTTACGGCATGATTTTAGCTACCGGGCCAACTGGTTGTGGTAAAACGACAACTTTGTATGCTCTTTTCCGAATTTTAAACAAAGAAGGGGTCAATATTGTTACTTTGGAAGATCCGGTAGAGTATTTTATTGATGGAATTAACCAGTCCCAAATCAGACCAGAGATTGATTATACTTTTGCCAGGGGATTGCGTCAGATTTTAAGACAAGATCCAGATATTATTATGGTCGGTGAAATTCGTGACACTGAGACAGCAGCTTTGGCAACTCACGCCGCTTTAACTGGTCATCTGGTTTTGAGCACTTTACACACTAACAATGTTATGGGAGTTATTCCCCGTTTGATTGATATGGGAGTTCAACCTTTTTTAATTCCTCCTACCTTAAGTTTGGCTATTGCTCAAAGATTGGTCCGAGCCCTTTGTCCTTTCTGTAAAAAGAAAGTTAAACTGACTGGAGAGCCAAAACGTTATCTTTTGGAAAAAATTAAAAATCTGCCACCAAAAATGGTTGAAAAATACAAAACTGGCAAATCTCTCTATATTTACCAACCTAAAGGTTGTAAAAAATGCAATTACAAAGGTTATTCGGGAAGAATTGGGGTTTTTGAGATAATTGAGATGACCGATAGTTTAGCTGAAATTACCTTACAAAAGCCAAGCGAAAAGGAAATTTTGAGAGAGGGTAGAAGCCAGGGGATGATTACCATGGAAGAAGATGGGGCTCTTAAAGTTTTAGCGGGAGTCACCTCTTTGGAGGAGATAATGAGGGTGGCTGAAGAAAAATAAAAAGATGATTTATCAAACTCAACTCAAAAAACTTTTAGAGATGACCATTGAAAAGGGAGCTTCTGATTTACATATCTCAGTTGGCCACCCTCCGGTTTTGAGAATAGTTGGCAAACTGGTTGATATCGAAGGAGAAAAAATAATTAGTTCAAAAGATTCCCAGGGTTTGGCTTTCAGTTTGATGACGCCTTTGCAGCGAGAGAGATTTTTAAGAGAAAAGGAGATTGATTTTGCTTACGATTTCAAAGGTAAAGCAAGGTTTAGGGTTAACGTCTTTTTCCAAAGCCAAAAAATAAGTGTTGCCTTACGGTTGATTCCTTCAAAAATTAGAACTATTGAGGAGTTAAATCTTCCTCCCGTCTTACACAAATTTAGCGAAGCCCATCAGGGTTTTGTTTTAATTACCGGTGCTTCCTCTCAAGGAAAATCAACTACCTTGGCCGCTTTAATTGATGAAATAAATCACCAGAGAAGGAAACATATTATCACTATTGAAGATCCAATTGAGTATGTTTTTCGAGACGACAAATGCCTAATTGACCAGAGAGAGGTTGGTACTGATACCCCAACTTTTGCAGGTGCTTTGCGTTCTACGCTGAGAGAAGACCCCGATGTCATTATGGTTGGTGAGATGCGTGATTTAGAAACCATTGCTACCGCTATTACCGCTGCTGAAACCGGTCATTTGGTTTTTGCCACCTTGCACACCAACTCAGCCAGTCAAACTATCCATCGAGCTATTGATGTTTTCCCTCCCCACCAACAAAATCAGATTAGAGCCCAACTTTCAAGTTCACTGTTGGGAGTGGTTTCCCAGCGGCTTTTGCCCTCAACCAAGGGAGGATTTGTGCCAGCCTGTGAGGTTATGCTCTGGACTTCTGGGGTGGCCAATTTAATCCGGGAAAACAAAATTCACGAAATTCCTTCAATTATTGAAACTTCAGCTGAGATTGGCATGATTCCCTTTAACAAATCTTTAGTAGAGTTGGTTAAGAAAAAAGAGATTTCTCGAGAAACTGCTCTTAAATACACTTTTAATGCCGATGATTTAAAAAGTCGTCTCCGAAAAACATGAGATTCAGCTACAAAGCCAGAACCAAAGAGGGCAGAGTTCAAAGAGGAACCATTGAGGCCTCTTCTCGCAAGGCCTGTTTGAACGTTCTGGAGAAATACGGACTTTATGTTACCTCTCTAAAAGAAGCAAAAAAGAGAAGTATTTTGATGGCTCGGGTCTCTTGGCGAAAAATCTCTGCCAGAGATATTATTAGCTTTACCCGTCAATTTTCGGTTATGCTCAAATCAGCCATTCCACCTGTGGAGGCTTTAAAAGCCCAGGTAGCTCAAACTGAAAATCCAGATTTCCGGGAGAAAATTTTGAAAATGGCTGAGGTAGTGGAGACCGGCAGCACTCTGAGTCAAGCCTTTTCTCTTTATCCCAAGATTTTTGACCCTTTTTTTGTTAACATTGTCAAATCGGGGGAAGCCACTGGCAAGGTGGCTGACTCTCTGAGTTATTTAGCTGATCATCTTGAAAGAGAATACAACCTTCGCCAGAAAATAAGGGGAGCTATGATTTATCCCAGTTTCGTTATTGTGGTTTTTATTGCTGCTTTCTTTTTGGTCACTTTTTTTATTGTTCCCAGATTAACTGAGATTTTGAAGGCCTTTAAGGGAAAACTCCCTCTCGCAACCAGGTTAATAATAGCTCTCTCTGAGTTTGTAAGGAAGGGTGGCTGGATTGTAATTGTGGCTCTTTTTGGGTTTTTGTTCTTTCTTCCTCGGTTTCTAAAGAAGTCAAAAGGAAGCAGAGATTTTTATGATAAGATTTCCTTGAAAATACCTATTCTGAGAGATTTCACCAAAAAGATTTATCTGGTTCGCTTTTGCGAAAACCTTTCGGTTTTAATTCGAGCCGGCATTCCCATAACTCAAGCCTTGAAAATTACTGAAGGCATAATTGAAAGTTTGGTTTATAAAAGAATTATCAAAGAAGCCCAAACCAAAGTGGCTCGGGGCGAGAGAATAAGTTCGGTTTTTAGGAAATACCCTCGAGAAATCCCCCCTTTTGTCAGTCAGATGATTTCCACTGGTGAAGAAACCGGCAGATTGGAACAAACTTTAAGTAATGTGGTTGATTTTTATCGGGCTGAAATTGAAAGAACTGCTGATAATCTAACCAGTATTTTAGAGCCAGTTTTGATTGTCATTTTGGGGATTGGCATTGGGGTTTTAGCTATTTCAATTTTTATCCCTCTTTTCCGAATGGGCTTGGGGGGAGTGTAAAAACTAAATTGCAGGTGTGGATAGGGGTTGACTTGACTTCTTAAATAAGAGAAAATACAATAATAAAAAAGTTCGAAAAGGTCGATTGCTAAAAATAACTAAAAAATAAAATGAAATCAAAAACAAAGGGTTTTACTCTTATTGAATTGCTGGTTGTTATTGCTATTATTGGAATTTTAGCTTCGATTGTTTTAGTTTCTTTCCCAGGAGCTAGTAAGAAAGCAAAAGACTCAAGAATTATTTCAGCTATTGGCCAGGCAAGAACAGTAATGACTTATATTTATGCTAACGATGGAGATTACGATAATTTTGATTGTTCCCACACAGATATGACAAAGCTCTGTCAAGAAATTGATATAAATTATGGGACCGACGATGATGCAGAACCAACGATTGCAAAAAATAAGGCAAGTGATTCTGATGCAGCTTGTATTTACTCTCCTTTGAATGCCAAATCAAATTATTGGTATTGCGCTGACAGTAGTGGAGTGGCCGGATTTACCACCACTGATCCAGGAGGGGTAGGATATTGTGTAGATGGAACAAGTGCTGTTTGTCCAACTGTGAGTGGTTAATTGATTGGTAAATTTTCCTTGAACTGTAAACTGCCCGAGATTTTTATCTTGGGCAGTTTTTTGTTAAAATTAAATAAAATAAAATGAAAATTATACTTTCTCTAATTATTTTTATTTTTGGAATTTCTGTTGGTAGTTTTTTAAACTGTGTGATTTACCGATTGGAAAACAAACAAAGTTTTTTAAGAGGCCGTTCTTTCTGTCCAAAATGTCATCATATTTTAAAATGGCACGATTTAATTCCAATTTTGAGTTATATTTTTTTGAAAGGAAAATGTAGGTATTGTAGAAAAAGAATCTCTTTACAATATCCTTTAGTTGAAATAGCAACCGGGATTCTTTTTGTGTTAATTTTCAATTTTCAATTTTCAATTTTCAACGAATTTTCAATTTGGACCCTACGGGGAGTCGCTTTTGACGACAACAATTTTCAAAATCTCATTAACCTTGGCTATTTGTCAATTATTTCCTGTTTCCTGATTCTTATTTTTGTCTATGACTTAAAGCATTATATAATTCCCGATAAAATAATTTATCCAGCCATCGCTGGTGCTTTAATTTTTAATTTTCAATTTTCAATTTTCAATGAATTTTCAATTTTCAATTTTCAAAAATTTTTTCTTTATCCTTTATTAACAGGAACAGGAGCAGGTGGCTTTTTCTTTTTGTTATGGTTGGTATCCCATGGTAAGTGGATGGGTTTGGGTGATGCTAAATTAGCATTTTTTATGGGGCTCAGTTTAGGTTTTCCTCATATTTTAGTTAGTTTATTTTTGGCTTTTTTAATTGGTGCTATAATAGGATTAGGATTGGTAGTTTCGGAAAAAAAGAGTTTAAAAAGCCAGCTTCCTTTTGGGCCATTCCTGGTTGTTGGAACATTTATTGGTTTATTTTGGGGCCAAGAAATAATTAATTGGTATCTGAGTTTTATATAAATTTCCAATTTTTAATTTTCAATGAAATCCCAATTTTCAATTTTCAAACAATCCGAAGGGCTTACATTAATAGAGCTTATAGTAGTAATATCTATCATAGGTTTGCTTTCTGGGATTTTATTTTTGGGTAAAATCAACGAAGAAAGAAAGTTAGCTCTGGGAAGGTCAGCTTTTGTTTTGACTCAGGATTTAAGAGAGATGCAAGAGATGGCTATGGGGATAGGGGAGGTAGATTGCAACGGAAGTTTTACCTCAAGTTTTGGGGCTCACTTCAACAGCAGTTGGAAAGATTATTATATTCTTTTTGCTGATTGCAACGACAATGAAAATTGGGATGGCGGTGATTTGGATAACCTCATCCGAAAAGTCAATTTAGAAAGAGGTGTGGAGATTTCCGGTTTAAAGCCTACTTCTTCTTTCAGCATTGTTTTTGAGCCTCCCGACCCAATAACTTATATTAACCAAAAGGATTGGGGGGAAGTGGCAGAAATAACTTTGCAGCTTGATACAGGGGCGAGCAAAAAAGTCAAAATAAATTCGGCTGGTAAAATAGAGATAGAGTAAACATGAAATTTTCAATTTTCAATTTTCAATTTTCAAAACGAGGATTTACGCTAATTGAAGTACTAACAGCGATTTCGGTAATGACCATAGGAATTTTGGGAATTTATGCTTTAGTCCCCAGAGTGATTTCTATTAGTGGTATCAACACTGACCGATTCATTGCCTCTCAACTTGCAAGAGAGGGAATTGAGATAGTGAGAAATATTAGAGACGGCAATGCTCTGGAGGGAGTTGCTTTTGATGAAGGATTGAGTGATGGTAATTGGCGAGTCCAATATGACAAAGATTTCTTACTTGCCCCAGCCGACGAGCCTTTAAAGATGGATGCTAACGGGTTTTACAATTATGATAGTGGTTCACCTACCAAATTTAAAAGGAAGGTTATTCTTTCCCACCTCGGAGCCGACAGCTTGAAAGTCAAAGTTGAAGTCAGTTGGCCTGGGAGTGGGTCACCCTTGGTGGTTGAAGAAAATTTACATAATTGGCGTTAGTCTCTAGGAAATACAAATTTTTTTAGAATATACGAAATTGTTAAATAAGAAGATAAATATCGTTTTTGTATATTCCTTCTTTTTTGTATTTTCTAGTCATTATGAAAAAAGGTTTCACCCTTATTGAACTTCTGGTAACTATAACTATTTTCTCCATTGTTATCACTGGCATTTTGGGGCTTTTTGCCTCGGTTTTCAAAGAGCAGCAAAGGAATTTAAATTTACAATATCTTTTGCAAAACACCTCTTATATTTCAGAATATCTCAGCCGTGTTTTGAGGATGGCTCGCAAGGACCTTGCTGGCGATTGTATTTCTCTTAAGACAAATTACGAGAACCCTGATGGCGATAGTTCTAAGATAAGATTTTTAAATTATCAGGGAAAGTGCCAAGAATTTTTATTGGAGAACAATCAAATTAAAGTCAAAAAATCTAAAGACCAATCCTCGGCTAATCTGGGTGAGAGTTACTCTCTGACTCCTTCAGGTCTTGTTGTTGAGAGATTGAAATTTGAAATCTCCGGAGAAAGTCAAGAAGACAACCTCCAACCAAAAGTAACCTTTAACTTTAAAATAAAAAGTCAAAAAGCCCAGCCCCAAACCTTAAACTGCCAAACCACTATTTCTCAAAGAGGCTTAGATGTTAAATACTAAAAAAAATCAAAAAGGAGTTTCTTTATATCTAACCATTGTTATTCTCTCGGTGCTGACAGGTGCCGTTTTAACTATGATAGGTATTTCGGTCAGCCAGATAAAAGTTGTCCAGACCTTAAGTGATTCGGTTATCGCTTTTTATGGGGCTGATAGCGGCATTGAGCAAGTTTTATATGGACTTTACAAAGGGGGTTATTCTCCCAGTTTGGGGGAATGTCCTTCAGCTTATCAAGGTAGTTTGGATAATGGAGCTACCTATCAAGTTTGTGTTTCCGACACTTCAACTTCAACTATTTTCTCAACAGGCAGTTATAAAGATACAAAAAGAAGAATTGAAGTAAATTTCTCTTAAAAAATTCTCAATTTTCAATGACCAATTTTCAATGGATTTTCAATTACCCAATTTTCAAACAAAAATTTAATTGAAAATTAAAAAATTGGGATTTGATTGAAAATTGGAAATTGGAAATTGGAAATTGAAAATTAACATTCGTGACTAAACAACAAGTTCATCAAAGAATAAAAAAACTTAGAAAACTCATCAATTACCATCGCTATCTTTATCATGTTCTCAACAAACAAGAGATTTCTCAAGGCGCTTTAGATTCTCTGAAACACGAACTTTATCAATTGGAACAAAAATATCCAGAATTCCGAACCCCCGATTCTCCAACTCAAAGAGTGGCTGGCAAAGCTTTGGAGGGATTTAAGAAAGTAAGACACAAAGTACCAATGCTCTCAATTGAGGATGTCTTTAACGAAGAAGAGCTTGCAGATTGGGAAGATTATTTAAAAAAAATTCTCCCAAATCAAAGATTTGACTATTTTACTGAAATGAAGATAGATGGTTTTGGTATTTCTTTAATCTACAAGAATGGAATCTTCTGGCAGGGTTCCACTAGAGGAGATGGGGTTATTGGAGAGGATGTAACCCAAAATTTAAAAACCATAGAGAGTATTCCTCTAAAACTACAGATTCATCCTAACTGTTTAACTTATGATGTTAAACATATTGAAG
>JAGGXV010000024.1 GCA_021162885.1 bacterium
ATCAATCTTGGACACCAGCAACTACCACTTCAAGATTCTTAAACATTGGAGGTCTAATTTTTGGAACAAACCTTGCTACCACCACTAACACAATTTCAACTGGGAACGTTGGCATCGGGACAACCACGCCTTCAACCAAACTCCATGTCTATGGCACCACCACTGCCCACCATATTCTCCCTCAAACTGACGCTAGCTATAACCTCGGCTCAGCCACCGCCAGATGGGCAAATCTTTATGCTGTTACCACCACTATAGGAAATACCATCGCTCTTGGTTCAAGTAGTATCAAAGGTTCCGGAACAACTACTCTTTCCACCGATGCTGGGGATTTAATTTTAAATCCGGCTGGTTATGTTGGCATTGGAGTTGCCAATCCCCAAGCACCTTTCCATCTTGAATCAACCACTGGACCCCAGTTAAGAATAGGTTATGACAGCGACAAATATTTTGAGTTAAATGTAACTGCTGGTGGCTCTATTCAGTTCCGACCAAGCATAGATTCAGCCCAGGCCTTTCAGTTCCAAACAGCAGGGGGTTCGGCCACAGTGGTAGATATCGATACTTCAGGAGAAATGGTAGGTCTTGGCACTACTACCCCAGCCAGAAAACTTGATGTTTCAGGTTCTGCCAGAGTTTATGATCGGAGTGGAAGTGGAGTTACTACCTTAGAGTTGAGAGCTGGTGCTTCCCAAAGCACCAACCCATTACTTTCCTGGCAAGATTCGTCAGGTAGCACTTTGGGAGTTATTAGCAATCAAGGATACATTGGCTTTGGCACCACCACTCCTCCCACTCCTCTTTATGTTAGTGGTACCTCAACCTTGGCTGGTAATATAGTTTTTTCTACCACTTCTACAATTAGTGCTTCGGCTGGGATTTTACAAGTGGATATTTGTAATATTCAGAATGTAGCAACAAGTAGTATTTCTGCAGGTGGTCAAGATCTTTGTGGAACTAACGAGGTGCCAAATCGGTTTTGGTATGATTCAGCTAATACCACTTGGAAAGTGGAATGTTGTACTTTGAAGTAATATGAAATCTAAATTAATTATATTATTTTCAATCTTAATTGTTTTATTCGTTGCAATTGGAATCTTCTTTTGGTCAGAAAAAAAACGAGGACCAATTTATCTTCCTGTTACTCCAGATTTAAAAAATTGTATTGTTGAAGAAATTGAAACTCCAGCTCCTTACCAAAAAGTTTGCTTAAATAAAAAATATCCTTTACCGTCTAAGGTTTATTTTCAAGATGGTTGGAAGGTAATTTGTTGTTCCAATTTAAATAACAAATAAAAGGTCGAAGATTTTAAGTTTATTAGAGCTTAAAGTAAATGAGAAAAGTCAACTTTAAAAATTTAAGATTGGTTGTTATTATCATTATGGTTGCTTTCGTAGTGATGATAGTCTCATTTTGCATTTTTAAGTCAAGTAGCACTCCTGTAGCTGCTTCTGGTAGATTTAATCTACCATTAACTTGGATTTTAACCAATTCGGGGACCTCAGTGGATACAAATAATGATGGGATTATAGATAGGGAACGCCTCCCTTTTGAGCAAGGCGACATCACTAGCGATGTAGACTCAAATACCTGGGATTTGGGCTACTATGATGTCGCCAATCTTATCCCAGGAAATGTTAAATTAGATATAAGCTTTGGGAGGAATCAAACAGGTACTTTAGCTCCTGAAGGTACAGCAACTGCCGGTGATGTCTGCAACTCAAAAACTTTTTACTCAGGTGGTAGTTGGACCCAAAAGACTGGAACGAGAGCTCCCAGTGACTGCGGCTACATACCCGATACTTGGTCAGGAGTTTGCATTTACAAAACTGGCGATGTCTCTTGTCCTAGCGAATACCCAAACAAACATACAAGACAGGTCTGCACTGCCTGTACCTCGTGTACTGGTTCTTGTCAAGGATGTAATAGTTGTACCTCCCCCTCAGCTAAGATAAAAATGCAAGTTTATCACGACTCTCATGATTATTATTGTGTAGAAGATACTTGGATAAGTAATTATATAAGTGGAGATACATACTTACAATGTGGTTTTACCGGTACTAACAGTGTTGCTGATATATGTAGATGCTGGTATTACCAAGGAAGCTCTTGCACTGGTTCTTGCAAAGGATGTGATTCCTGCACTGGTTCACTAACATCTTGCACTACCTATACCTATTGCTGTCAGTAATAAGATCTTTGGATGTTGAAATGAATAAAAATATTTCTTCAGATCTTTTAGTTGTCAGTGGGGTTTTTGGTTTGATTTTGCCCTTGATTTTTTGGAGTTCCTGGCCTTCTCTTGGTAATGCTCTCCGAGAATCTCTTTTAGCAGTGAGTGCTATAACAGCTGGGATAATTTTGGTAGTTTTAGGGCTAAAAGAAAAATCAGTGGTTTTAAGAAAACCAAACAAGGTAACCTGGGCCTTTTTAATTTTTGGTTTGATTTTGCTGATTTGTTTTCTTTTCAACAATACTTTATTCAATCCCATTAAAAATTTAGATATCTCTTCCCGGGGTAGTGAATTTGCTGTTTTTTTAACTTTGTTTTTGGGTTTTGTAATACTTCTTTTTTATCCTAAAGTAAAAATTAAAACTGCTCTCTTTTTAATTTACGCTGTTAGTTGGCTTTTAAGTTTAGGAGCATTATTAGCTCTCTGGGGAAAGGGGAAAATATTCTGGCAACTTTTTTTAGGAAATGGAAATTCAACCCCTGCTTTAATGAACATCAACCAAGCCACAATTTTTGCTGGAATTTCAGTGATTTCTGGTTTGTTTTTGTTTTTCGGTCTCGGCCAAAATAAAAAAATTGTTATTCCTTGGAAGAAAATTTTAGTTTTAACAACTTGGTTCTTGCCTCTCTTTTTGATTTTAGTGGTTGGAGTAAGATTTGTTACCATACCTTTATTTTTTGGAGTTTTTGGAACATTTTTAACCAGGAGCATTGTTTCAAAAAAGAAAACATCGCTTTTAGCTGTTATTTTATTACTTTTTATTTTTATCCTGGCGATTGGGGGCCCCAAAATTCGTTTAGCCCTGAAATCTTTACCCGTTGAAGTAGCCCTTACTCAGAAGGCAAGTTTTGAAATAACTGAAAGATATTTTTCTCAAAGTCTCAAAAACCTTGTTTTTGGCGAGGGAAGGGGAAGTTTTCCTTTCATCTACGAAAAATTCCGAACTCCAACTATTTCTCAAACTCCTTTTTGGAGTTTAACTTTTCCTTTAGGAGCTAGTGAATTCTGGACTTTTTTAATTGAAGCAGGAATTTTGGGAATGATGGGACTTTTTATTTTACTGGGAGCTGTTTTTTGGAGCTTTCTAAATTTTATTAAAAAAAGGCCAACTGAAATAAAGCAAGAAAATTTATTTTTTCCCATTTTCTTTGGCCTTTTTTCTTTCTTTGTTTTACTCTTTTTCCTTTACCCCTTTTCTTTGGGGCTTTGGATATTTTTCATTTTCTCTTTTGCTTTCCTGGCCGTGGCTTTATCTTCGGATAAAACAATTAAATGGAAAAGGACAACTTTTAGAAGTGCAATATTTTTAATTTCTCTAATTTTAGTGTTTTTAACTTCTCTTTATCCTTTGAAAGAAACGATAATGGAGGGTTTTGTTGCTAAGGCTCAAAGTGCCACTGACTTTACTCAAAAAGAAAATTATCTCAATTCGGCAGAGAAAGTTTTTTCTTCTCACCCCCGACCTTATCTTATCTCAGCCCAAACCTATTCTCAGGTGGCTTTTCAGATTCTCAGTCAAAAAGAAAGTTTAAAAGATGAAAAAATCATTTCTTTTTTACAAGAGCTCTTAAGCAAAATTAGTCAAAACGGAGAGAGGGCTGTCGATTTGGAAAAAAGAGATCCCCGAGCCCCCCTTTTAATGGCAGACATTTATCTTAATCTCGCTAAACTCGGGATAGATACAGAAAAAGCAGTGGAATTATCTGAACAATACGCTGATTTATCAATCCAAAGAGCTTCCCAGAGCGTTCTCCCAGTTTTTAAAAAAGCCCAGGCAAAATTTATTTTAGCTGATAAATTTAGAAGAGAGGGGAATAATGAAAAGAAAGAGGAAACAGTGAGGGAAGTTAATTTACTCTTGGGGGAGACACTAAATCGCTCTCCAGGGTTTTTGCCAGCCAGAGAAATGGAAGTAATTTTAGCTGATTTTCAAGAAAATTATTCGAAAGTAATTGAATTGGGTAATAATTTTTTAACCGACCAACCCCGAAATACAGAGATTCGTTATTTAGTAGCTAAGGCGTATTGGCAGCAAGAACAATGGGAGAAAGCTGAATCTCAGATCCAGATTGTTTTAAATCAAAATCGAGCTCACTTTGCCAGCTTAATTTTGGCTGGCAAATTAGCTGCCAGAGAAGAAGACTTTCCAAGAGCTATTGATTTTTTTGAAAGAGCTCGCGCTCAAGCCCCAGAGAACAAAGAACTCCCAGAAATTCTGGCTGCTTTAAGAAGAGGAGAAAATTCCTTCCTGTTCACTCCTCCTGCTACTACCACAGAATCTGCAATCACCACAGAATAAAGAATTAAATTGAAAAATTAAGATCATCCTCCTGGGATGGTTTTTGTTTTTAGAAATTTGTAGTATTATTAAAGAAAAGAAATGTACAAAAAAACTACTTTAAAAAATGGCTTGCGGATTATTACGGTGCCGATGAAAAACACCCAAGCGGTGACTGTTTTAGTAGTGGTGGGGGCGGGTTCTAAATACGAAACTAAGCAGGAGAACGGAATTTCCCACTTTCTTGAGCATATGTTTTTCAAAGGAACTAAAAAGCGACCAACTACTTTAAAAATTGCTGAAACTCTGGATAGAATTGGGGGTGCCTACAATGCTTTCACCTCAAAAGAATTTACTGGCTTTTGGGCAAAAGTTGATTCCAAGCATTTAGATTTAGCCTTGGATTGGGTCAGCGATATTTTTTTAAACTCAAAATTAGAGACCAAAGAGATAAAAAAGGAAAAGGGTGTAATTATTGAGGAGATGAATATGTACTTAGATACCCCGATGAGATATATTGAGGAACTTTTCGAAAAACTGCTTTACGGAGACCAACCGGCCGGTTGGTTAACGATTGGAGAGAAAGAAAATATTTTAAGATTTAAAAGGGAACAATTTCTTAGGTATTTGAGAAATCATTATTCTGCTTTGAATACTATTGTTTGTGTTGCGGGCAATATAGAGAAATCAAAAATCTCCCGGTCATCTGCTAGCGCAACCAGCGGGGCAGACAAAAACCAAAAATCAAAAATACAATCTAAAATTCAAAAATATTTCAAAAATATTAAAAAAATACCACCCCGACCAAAGATGAAGGTTATAGAAAAGCAAGATAAACCTCGTGTCCTCAGCTATTTTAAAAAAACCGATCAGACCCATCTTTGTTTGGGGGTAAGAGGATATAGCTTAAACCATAACCAAAAATATCCTCAAGAAATTTTAGCCACAATTCTTGGTGGCAATATGAGTTCTCGACTTTTCATTTTAATTAGAGAAAAAAAAGGACTTGCTTATTATATTAAAACTTCCTCAGAATTTTATACTGATAGTGGTTATTTAGTTACTCAAGCTGGTATTCCCCATAAAAATGTGGGAGAAGTTATAAATTTAATTTTAAAAGAATATAAAAATCTCCGAGAAAAAAAGATTTCCAAAAGTGAGCTCCAAAAGGCTAAAGATTATTTAAAAGGAAATTTAACTTTGACCTTAGAATCATCGGATGCCCAAGCCTCCTTTTATGCGGGGCAGGAACTTTTAACCGGGAAAATTTTGACACCCGAAGAAAAATTTGCCAAAATTGATAAAGTCAGCTTGAGCGATGTTCAAAAAGTGGCTAAAGATATCTTTCGACCCCAAAACTTAAATCTCGCTTTAATTGGTCCTCACAAGTCAAAGAAAAAATTTATTAAATTACTAAAATTATGAACGGAGCTGAAAAAAATTTAGATATTAGCTGGTCAACAATTTTTAAGATTTGTCTGGCAGTCATTTTTCTCTATCTCTTGTATTTACTGAGAGACATTATTATCTGGTTTGTCTTCGCTTTGATTATTGGGATTTTATTTAACTTTATTGTTGACTATTTAGAAAAAAAGAGAATTCCTCGAGTGGCAGGAACAGTAATTTTATACTTCGCGGTTTTTACTGCTTTAGGGTTTTTTATCTACAGGACCGCTCCGGTATTTCTCTCTGAAATTCAAAAATTCAATCAAAATCTTCCCTTCTATCTCCAAAAAATCTCTCCATTTTTTGAAAAATTAGGAGTTGAAGCTTTTAAAAGCACTGAGAATTTTACCAGAGCTATCCAAGAAAGTTTAGGGAAGGCGGGAGAGAACATTTTCAGCGCTCTCTTTGCTCTTTTTGGAGGACTGGGGGCAACAGTATTTATAATTTTTCTAGCTTTTTTTATTTCTTTGGAGAAAAACTTTGGTGAGAGAGTTCTTAAAGTTCTGGCTCCTGAAGGATATCAGGATTATCTTTTTAACCTTTGGCATAGATCAAAACAAAAAGTCAGTGGTTGGTTTATTTCAAGAGTGATTGGAGCTGTCTTTGTTGGAGGAATGAGTTATCTCATTTTAAGAATTTTAAATGTTGAATATGCTCTGAGTTTAAGTTTGATGGCTGGAATTTTAGATTTTATTCCAATTGTGGGACCACTTTGTGCAGGAATAATTATCGCTTTAATTGTTGCTTTAACCTCTTTGTTTCAAGCGGTTTTTGTTTTAGTCAGCTTTGGTATTGTGCAGCTCTTAGAAAACAATCTTATTTTTCCTCTAGCTTTTAAAAAGTTTACTGGCCTTCCTCCAGTTTTAGTTCTAACTGCTTTTGCAATCGGAGCTAAACTCTGGGGGGTTTTAGGAGCGATTTTGGCTATTCCGTTGGCTGGAGTGATTTTTGAAATTTTGAAAGATTACCTAGCTAAAAGAAAGAAAGATTTCTCAGGAGATTTCTCGGAGAGACAGCCTCTAGACAATCAGGGTTGAAAAACCAGACCTGGTGGGCTGGAGAGCTCATTTTTTGAAAATGGCATTTTTTTATATTGTTGCCACTCCAATTGGAAACTTAAAAGATATTACCTTGCGTGCTCTTCAAATTCTAAAGAGCGTTGATTTAATTTTGGCAGAAGATACCAGGAGAACTCAAAAACTTTTAAACCATTTTAATATTAAAACCAAAACTCTATCTTATCACCAACATTCAAAACTCAAAAAAGTAAATTACATTTTAAAACTTTTGCAGCAAGGAAAAAACTTAGCTTTAGTTTCTGATGCTGGTACTCCAGGAATTTCTGACCCGGGAAATAAATTAGTTAAAACAGTGATTGAGTCGTTAAGTGATCAAGTAAAAATCCTCGCCGTCCCTGGTGCTTCGGCAGTTACGGCGGCAGCCAGTATTTCTGGCTTTCCAATGGATAAATTTTTATTTTTGGGCTTCCCCCCAGCCAAACGGAAAAGAAAAAAGTTTTTTGAAGAAGTCATCAATTCAAAATACCCGGTAATCTTTTATGAATCACCACATCGTATTTTAAAAACTCTGAACGAGCTAAAACTGTCGTATTATCATTGCTATAGCAATCTTAATACGACACTTCAGGTTGTGGTTTGCCGAGAGTTGACTAAAAAATTTGAAATTGTCTATCGCGGTACCATCGAAGAAATAATTGACAAAATAAAAGCAGAAAACAAAGTCAAAGGCGAATTTGTTGTAATTGTGCATTCATCCAAAAATTAATGACAAAGCAGAAGAAAAAATTTTTTATTTCTACCGCCATAGATTATGTTAACTCGTCTCCTCATGTAGGGCATGCTCTGGAGAAAATTCAAGCAGATGTTGTAGCCAGATATTATCGGTTTTTGGGTGAGGATGTTTTCTTTTTGACAGGAACAGATGAGAATTCCCTAAAAAATGTCAGGGCA
Organism: bacterium; assembly: GCA_021162885.1. GTDB lineage: Bacteria > Patescibacteriota > Minisyncoccia > Minisyncoccales > CG1-02-41-26 > JAGGXV01. The sequence continues at coordinate 7,930 of JAGGXV010000024.1, forward strand.
GCCGAAAAAGAAGGGGTGAGCGTTAAAAAATTAGTTGATAGAAATTCTAAAAAATTTTATGAATTGAAAAAAATTCTCAACCTTTCTTTAGATGATTTTATTCGAACCACCGAAGAAAGGCATATCAAAGGTGCTCAAAAACTTTGGCTGGCTTGTCAAAAAGATATTTACAAAAAGAAATATAAAGGGCTTTATTGTGTAGGCTGTGAAGCATTTTTAAAAGAAAACGAATTAGTAGATGGTCTTTGCCCGGAACACAAAACAAAGCCCGAATTGATCGAAGAAGAAAATTATTTTTTTAAACTCTCAAAGTATCAAAAAGAGTTAAAAAAAATAATTGAAAATGACGAAGTAAGAATCATTCCCCAAGCTCGAAAAAACGAAATTTTGAGTTTTATAAAACAGGGCTTGGAAGATATTTGTATTTCTCGCGCAGCCGAAAGGGCCCATAACTGGGGGATTGATGTGCCCGGTGATCCTTCACAAAAGATTTGGGTTTGGTTCGATGCCCTCAGCAACTATATTACAGCTTTAGGTTATACTGAAAATGCTGAGAAATTTCAAGAATTTTGGCAAGAAAATGAACAGAAACTTCATATTATCGGCAAGGGAGTTTTAAGATTTCATGCAATTTATTGGCCAGCTTTTCTTCTTTCAGCAAATTTAACTTTGCCAAAAACAATTTTTGTCCACGGTTACATAACTTCTGCCGGACAAAAAATGTCAAAGTCACTTGGAAATGTAGTTGACCCTTTTGAGTTGGTTGAAAAGTATGGCACAGATACTGTCCGTTATTTTCTCTTGCGAGAAATTCCTCCAACCGAGGATGGAGATTTTACCTATGAGAAATTTGAAGGGCGATATAACTCGGACTTGGCTTCGGGTTTGGGGAATTTGGTAGCCAGAGTTTTAACAATGGCAGAAAAACAAATTTTCAATTTTCAATTTTCAATTTTCAATAAATTTTCAAATCCCAATTTTCAAACATTTATAAATAAAAGCAAAAAAAAGTGGCAAACTTCTTTGGATAACTTTAAGTTTAATGAGGCGTTGGCTGTCATTTGGCAATTGATTGGTTTTTGTGACCAGTATATTGAAAAAGAAAGACCCTGGGAGAGTAAAAATCAAAAATCAAAAATCAAAAATCAAAAAGTTATTTATAACTTACTAGTTGCTTTAGCCAATATCGCCCAGATGCTCCAACCCTTTTTACCCGAAACCTCAGAAAAGATATTTAAACAACTTGGGATTGAGAAGATGAAAGATGTAAGATACAAGATGGAAGATTTAAAATTCAAAATCAAAAAACAAAAGCCCCTCTTCCCCCGTCTTTCTGGGGATTGTCCTCGAGCGGAAATTTAGAAATATGTTAATAGACACTCATGCTCATTTGGATTTTGAGGATTTTGACAAAGACCGGGAAGAAGTAATCCGGCGGGCTTTTGATGGTGGAATAAAAAAGATTATAAATATTGGAACAAATTTTGAACATTCGAAAAAATCAATTGCTTTGGCTGAAAAGTATGATAACATTTATGCTTCAGTAAGTTTGCATCCAATTGATGTTGAGAAAGAAAAATTTGATGAAAATGAATGGTTGGAACTAGCAAGTCATCCAAAGGTAGTGGCGATTGGGGAAACTGGCTTTGATTTCTATCATCAATCGGATAGAAAGAAACAAAAAGAAATTTTTGAAAAATTAATTAAAATTGCTTGTAAAGTAGAAAAGCCTTTAATCTTGCATAGCCGAGAGGCTGACAAAGAAGTTCTTGAAGTGCTCAGTCACAATGAACTACCACCAAAGCCAGGAGTGATTCACTGCTTTGGCCGAAATTATGAAGTAGCAAAAAAATTTTTGGACCTTGGTTTTTTGATTTCTTATACTGGCAATATCACTTACAACAAAGAAAGAGCTATTTCTGTTTCTAAAGTGCCTTTAGATAAAATAATGGTTGAGACAGACTGTCCATTTATGACCCCAGCTCCTTTTCGAGGCCAGCGAAACGAACCTTTTTATGTAAAATACATCGCTCAAAAAATCGCTGAGATTAAAAATGAGAGTTTTGAGAAAGTGGCTGAAGTAACTACTAAAAACGCCACCGAACTATTTAATTTGACTAATAAAGATTAAATTGGTATAATAAAAAATATTTTCATTAAAAAAGAGGAGGAAATAATGAAAGAAGAAGTATTGCTAGGGACAGTTCTGGGAATTGTGTTTTTTGCTGGAATGATCTGGCTTAGCTTTAAAACTGGATTATTCCAGGGGTTTATCAAGGAAGTAAAAGGATGGAAGCAGGACTATCTGGAATGGAAGCTGAAAAGAGAGAAAAAAAGGAGAGCCAGGAAATAATCTGGCTCTTTTTGCTTGAGAAAAAATAAGAAAAAGTGTAAAATAAACCTCATAGGAGGAAATTTGGTTGGCCTTTGGCAATCTAAAATTTAAGTTTTTTGCTTTGTAAACACTTTACTAGAAATTTCTCATATAAAGTAAAAAACTGTGGGATAAAAATCATATATGGAGTACAATCCACAAAAAATTGAGAAAAAATGGCAGAGAATCTGGGAGAGAGAAGAAATTTTTTTAGCCAAAGATTTTTCAAAAAAACCCAAGAATTATATTTTGATTGAATTTCCTTATATTTCCGGAGAAGGCCTGCATGTAGGACATTGTCGGAGTTATACGGCTTTAGATGTGGTTAGTCGAAAAAGAAGAATGGAAGGTTTCAATGTTCTATTTCCCATTGGTTGGGATGCTTTTGGCTTACCTACTGAAAATTTTGCGGTCCGAACGGGAATTCATCCCACAGTCATCACTAAGAAAAACATATCTAAGTTTAAAAAACAGCTCAAGAGGTTAGGCCTCTCTTTTGATTGGACTCGAGAAATTAATACTTCTGACCCGGAATATTACAAATGGACTCAGTGGATATTTTTGCAACTTTTCAAGCATGGCTTAGCTTACAAAGCCAAAATCCCAATCAACTGGTGTCCTTCTTGCAAGATTGGCTTAGCAAATGAAGAAGTTATTGAGGGGAAATGCGAAAGGTGCGGAACGAAAGTTACCCGAAAAGAGAAAGAACAATGGATGTTAAGGATTACCAAATACGCTGAAAGATTACTCAGAGATTTAAATAAAGTCAATTACCCAGAAAGAGTAAAGATATTGCAGAAAGATTGGATAGGGAAAAGTTGCGGCGTGGAAATTAAATTTCCCCTTGCAACTTTTGGGCGAAACAAACGCGAAACTGAAAACGCAGAACTACGCGAAACCTTCATAAATGTTTTTACTACCAGAATTGATACAATTTTTGGGGCTACTTATTTGGTGTTGGCGCCAGAACACCCCATAATTGGAAAGCTTAAAGCTCAAATTTCAAATCTCAAGAGTATTGAAGAGTATATAGAAAAAGCAACAAGGAAATTGGAAAGAGAAAGAATTTCCGAAACCAGAGAAAAAACTGGAATAAAGTTAGAGGGGGTGATGGCGGTTAATCCAGCCACTGGGAAAGAGATTCCGATTTTTGTAGCCGATTATGTTTTAATGCACTATGGGACAGGAGCGATAATGGGAGTGCCCTGTCACGACGAAAGAGATTTTGAGTTCGCTCGCCAGCATAATCTTCCGATGATAAAAGTAATTGAACCCAAAAAGAAAGAGAAAGAATTAACTTTTGCTCTCTCTAATGGTAGGTATCAGCACCCTTATACTGGCGAAGGGATTTTAGTAAATTCTGAAAGATTTGACGGGATGAAATCTGAGGTAGCTAGAGAAAGAATTTTTCAATGGCTAAAGCGCAAAAGTTTGGTAAAAAAAGCGGTTCATTATAAATTAAGAGATTGGGTTTTCTCTCGTCAGAGGTATTGGGGAGAGCCAATCCCGCTTGTTTTCTGTGAAAAATGTGGTTGGGTGCCGGTGTCTGAGAAAGATTTACCTGTAAAGTTGCCGCGAGTCAAAAATTACAAACCAACTGAAACAGGAGAGTCGCCTTTAGCCAGCGTTAAAAGTTGGGTTAACACAAAATGTCCAAAATGCGGAGGACCGGCTCGGAGAGAAACAGATGTTATGCCCAATTGGGCAGGAAGTAATTGGTATTACCTTGCATATACTATGTTTAAAAGTCAAAAGTCAAAAGTCAAAAGTCAAAAGTTTAAGTGGGATGAAAGAAGGATTAAATATTGGATGCCGGTTGATTGGTACAATGGAGGTATGGAACATACTACTTTGCATCTTTTATATTCTCGTTTTATCTATAAATTTTTATGGGATATTGGAGCTGTCCCAAAATCTTTAGAACCCGAACCTTATAAAAAACGAACTTCTCACGGAATAATTTTAGCTGAAGGCGGGGTGAAAATGTCCAAGTCAAAAGGGAATGTAATCAATCCTGATGAGGTGGTAAAGCAATATGGGGCTGATACTTTAAGATGTTATGAAATGTTTATGGGTCCTTTTGAGCAAGCAATTGCCTGGGATATCAAAGGGGTAAGGGGGGCAAAGAGGTTTCTTCAAAAAGTCTGGGAACTTTTTGAAAAATCCCAAATCCCAAGCGCCAAATCTCAAACAAATCCCAAACCCCAAATCCCAAACCCCAAACTTAAAAAGATTTTACATAAAACCATCAAGAAAGTTTCAGAGGATATTGAGAATATGAAGTTTAATACAGCAATTAGTGCAATGATGGAGTTTTGTAATGCTTGGCAGGAAAATCCAAAAGGATTAAGAAAAAAGGATTTAAAAGATTTTTTAAAAATTTTATCTCCTTTCGCACCCCATTTAACAGAAGAGCTTTGGCAAAAGCTAGGAAACAAAAAAAGCATCTTTTTAAAAAAATGGCCAAAATATGACCCAAAGCTGATTGAAGAAGAAAAAATAACTTTGGTAATTCAAATTAATGGTAAAGTCCGCGAGAAAATAGAAGTTGAATCAGGAACTTCAGAGAATAAAGCCAAAGAGCTTGCTCTCTCTCAACCAAAAATCCAAAAATGGCTCCTCAATAAAAAAATCAAAAAAACAATCTTTATCAAAGACAAACTAATCAACTTTGTGATATAATTGAAAATCAAACATTCTATGGAAAAAGTTTTATCAAAAAAAGTTGGTGAGAAAGTGATTCTTTTAGGAAATGAGGCGATTGTTAGGGGAGCTTTGGAATCAGGGGTTCAGTTTGTTTCTACTTATCCGGGTACTCCCGCTTCGGAAATTGGCAACACCTTCTATAAAATCTCAAATCTCAAATCTCAAATCTCAAATCTGAATTTATATTTTGAGTTTTCAACCAATGAGAAAGTTGCTTTGGAAGCTGGGGCTGGTGCTAGCTTTTCTGGTCAGAGAACGTTAGTTGCAATGAAGCATTTTGGACTAAATGTTGCTTCTGATTTTTTAATAACTTTAGTGTATTCTGGAGTCCGGACAGGAATGGTTATTGTGGTTGCTGATGACCCGGGTTGTTCAAGTTCGGCTCAATCAGAACAAGATTCAAGAGCTTACAGTTATTTAGCCCATATTCCCACTTTAACTCCCGCTACTCCTCAAGAGTGCAAAGATTTTACAAAATTTGCTTTCGAACTTTCAGAAAAATTTAAAATTCCAGTGATGGTTCGAGAAACAACCAGAGTGGCTTTGCAAAGTGGCATCGTTAAGTTAGGAAAGATTGTTCAGGGTAGAAGGAAAGGAAAATTTGTTAAAGATCCTCACCAGTTTGTGACAATGCCCCCAAGAGTTCTTGAGATGAAAAAAGAACTTTTAGAGAAGATTAGAAAGATAAAAAATGAAGTTTCCGAGAAAAGCCCTACGAATTACGAATCTAAACGAATTACAAATAAAAAAATTGGAATTGTTACTTCCGGGGTGTCTTATTTGTATACAATGGAGGCACTGAAAGAATTTAATCTCAATTTACCGGTGTTGAAACTGGGATTTTTTTATCCTTTGCCAGAGAAAAAGATTAAAAAATTTATTAAATCTATAAAAAAAGTTTTAATAGTTGAAGAACTTGAGCCTTATATAGAAAGGGAGGTTAAGAGATTCGCTAAAGACGCTAACCCAAAACTTCAAATTTTTGGTAAAAATCTATTACCAGAGATTGGAGAGTTAAGGCCAGAAATTGTTCTCCGAGCCATTGCTAAAATTACTAACAGAAAATTAAAAATTGAAAATTCAATAAAAATTAAAAATTTAAAATTGAAAATTCCTCGCCGAACTCCCCAGCTTTGTCCAGGTTGCCCTTATTGGTTGGTGTTTTCAGGAATAAAAACCGCTTTGAAAAAAATGAAATTGAGCGAAAAAGATGTTGTTTTCGGTGGTGAAATTGGTTGTTATATGTTAGCTGGTCTTTCGCCTCATAATATACAAGATTATCTTTTTTGTATGGGTTCTGATATGGGGATAGCCCACGGGATTAAAAAAGCGACTTTTAATAAACAAAAACTTATTGCTTTTGTCGGCGATTCTTCATTCTTCCATGCTGGCATTCCTGCTTTAATCAATGCAGTTCACAACAAATCAAATCCTTTGGTTATTATTATGGATAATCAGACAACGGCTATGACCGGCCACCAGCCTCACCCCGGCATTGAAAAAACCGGCATGGGGGAGGCCTCTCCCAAAATAAAAATTGAAGACATTGTTCGAGCTTGCGGAGTTAAAAACCTTAAAGTTATTGATCAAGGAAACCAAAAAGAATTTGTCAAAACCGTCAAAGAATTTTTGCAAAATAAAACCGTTTCAGTAATCATCGCCCGAAGGCCTTGCATATTTGTTAAATAGAATTCTATGAAAAAAGATTTTAATATAATTTTGGCTGGAGTTGGAGGACAGGGAATTATTACCTTGACTCGGATTTTGGCTGAGACAGCTTTAATTGAAAAAAAAGATGTTAAAACTTCAGAGCTCCATGGATTGAGTCAAAGAGGGGGATCTGTTGAAACCCATATTAGATTTGGCAGAGAAATTTACTCTCCCTTAATTAGACAGGGTGGAGCTGATTTGATAATTTCTCTTGAGACTCAGGAAGCCTTGAAAGCTTTACATTATAGTTCAAAAAAAGAAACAATGTTTTTAGTCAATGATTTTATTAAACCGATTTTTGGCACAAAAAATACCCTTCCCAGTAAACAAATTCAAAAGGAACTTGAAAAATTCTCAAAAGAAGTTGTTTTTGTTCCAGCTTCCAAAATTGTTAAAGAAAAATTAGGTAAAGAAGTTCTAGCTGGTGTTTTTCTTTTGGGATATGCTGCTTTCAAAAAATTAATTCCCTTAAAGCCAAATTCATTTTTAAAGGCAATTGAAAAAGTCGTGCCGAAGAGATATTTCCAACTAAATAAAAAAACCTTTACTTTAGCGAACCCTACTAATTACGAATAGACCACGAATTACAAATAAACATAAATATTCGTAATTCGATAAAATTCGTAATTCGGGAGGAGTTTTATGAAAGTAGTAATTGCGGCTGCCGGTCAAGGGACCCGGATGCTTCATTTAACTCGCAATAAATCAAAACATCTTATTAATGTTCAAAAAAAGCCATTCCTGGCTTACCTTTTAGATAATCTCAAAAAAGCCGGGTACAAAGAGATAATTTTGGTAGTTGGCTACAAAGAGAAGATGATGAGAGAATTTTTAAGAAAATATGATTATCAAGCTGAAGTCATCAATCAATTCGAGATTTTGGGAGAAGGAGAGTATGGAACTTTATGTCCTTTAAAATGTGTGGAGAATATTGTAGGGAAGGAAAATTTTTTATCTTTGTACGGCGACAATCTTTATTCAGTAAAGGACCTCCAAGCTTTTAATATCGAGGATAATTATAATTATGTAGCTGGATTTTGCCATAAGCACCCAGAGAAATACGGGGTGCTTCAGATAGAAAATGGGTTCTTAAAAGAAATTGTAGAGAAGCCCAAGGAATATATTGGTAATCTAATAAATACTGGTTTGTATAAATTCACTCCTGAAATTTTCGACAAAATCCCCGAAGTTTCTATTTCTCCACGAGGAGAATATGAGCTGACTGATGCTATAAACCTTTTAGCCCAAGAAAAAAAAGTTAAAGTAAAGAAAATTGAAGATTACTGGATCGATTTTGGTAATCCAGCTGATATTATAAAATTTTCTAAATTTTTGAAAACCTCTAAAAATTTTAAATGAAAAAGAAAAAGCTAAATTTAGCAGTCCTGATAGGAAAAGGAGGAAGATTGGGGGCCCTTTATAAATGCTGCAAAAAAGACCCTTTAGTTGATTTGGCTTTGGTTGTTAGTCATAAAAAAGAATCTCCTGGCATTGGGAAAGCAAAAAAATGGGGTATTGAATCTTTTTATTTTCGCCTTTCTGACTGGCAAAGAAAAGGGAAAAGTAGAGAAGATTATAACAAAGAGTTAGCTGAAATTTTGAAAGAGAGAAAAATTGATTTGGTGGTGATGGCTGGCTGGGATTTGGTGATGGATAAAAACTTTTTGAGTCAATTTCCCAATAAAGTTATAAACATCCATCCTTCTTTGTGCCCGGCTTTTCCTGGTTTGAATGCTGAAAAGCAAGCTCTGGATTATGGGGCAAAAATTACAGGTTGCACGCTCCATTTTGTTGATGAAGGAGTGGATACCGGTCCGATAATTTTCCAAGAAGCAGTAAAAGTAACTCCTGATGATACAATTGAAAGTTTAAGAAAGAAAATTCACAAGAAAGAAGAAAAAATATTGTGCAAAGCAATAAAATTATTTGCTAGAAATAGAATAAAAATTGAAGGAAGAAAAGTATGGATCAAATAATTTCCCAACAATTAAATGCTTTTGTTCTAAAATATTTTTGGCAGGATGTGTTTTTTATATTTTTTGCTGAATACCTTGCCTATTTTTTAGGGGCTGCCAGCTTTTTATTTCTCTTAGTAAATTTTAAAAAATATTGGCCGATGGTAGTAAAAGGTTTAGCAGCAGGTCTTTTGGCGCGATTTGGGATTGTTGAGGTGATTCGTTTTTTTTGGCACAGAACTCGCCCTTTTTTGGAAACTGGGATTAATTTGTTAGTAGCGAAGATAAACCAACCTGCCTTTCCTTCTGGCCACGCTGCCTTCTTTTTCGCTTTATCTTTTATAGTTTTTCTTTACAATAAAAAAGCCGGCCTTTTATTTTTTATCGGCAGTTTTTTAATTTGTCTTGGACGAGTTATAGTTGGCCTTCACTGGCCCACCGATATTTTAGGGGGAGCAGTAGTTGGCCTTTTTTCTGCCTGGTTGGTCCATAGAATTTTTAGGAAATAATGTTTAATTAAAACAAAACTCCGCTACTGGAATTTTTGGTAGCGGAGTTTTGTATTAAAATCCAATTATTTTTCTCTGGGACAAAAATTGCGGTAAATTTGTAGAGTTTCATAGAAATTCAATTAATTACTTAATAAATTTCTGTCAATGCTTTTCTACTTTAACTACTCTTTCTTTAAGATCAATTGTTGGCGGATTTAAATTTTCTTTTAAGAATTCAAAAGTTTTTTTGCCATCGCCTTGGGCTCGGCAGCTGTAAAGGTAAAAAAACAAAGAGTTATATTCTGGATAAGTGTGGATAGCGGCATGGGATTCAGCGAGTAAAACACAGCAGGTATAACCTTTAGGCTGAAATTTATAATCAGTTATCTTCAGAATTTTAAAATTATCCCTCTTTAAACCTTCCAAAAGGAGGGTTTTTAATTTTTCACCATTATCTAAAATCTTCTCTGGCAAGTCATACATCACACAAGAGATTTCATTGCCAATTGGGCTGGATTTAAAACTCATAAGTCGTAAATAATCTATTAAGTTTTTATTTGTTTTTAGCATTAAAAGTGCCGCTGGTCGGATTCGAACCGACACGAGCTTTTGGCTCACATCGTTTTGAGCGATGAGTGTCTTCCAGTTCCACCACAGCGGCTCTCAATTTTCATATTATACCACTGTTTCCGCTTAATTTAAACCTTTTTTCTCCTTTCTTTCTTCAGAACTCCAAGTGGCTTTAATAATTTTTTGAGGCCATTTTTGCTGAAGGTATTTTAAATTTTCACAATCAATTTTGTGCAGCGAAGCCCCTTCTCCTTTGGTGATAAAAGCTGAAATTTGATCTCCCGGTTTGGGATTGCAGCATTTACTCAATTTTACTGAAATTCCAGATTCGCCACCTACTAGAACCTGAGGCTCACGTTTTCTTTTAATCGGCAAAATTTTTTTAATAACAGAAACTTTTTCTCGTAAAAAAGTTCTTTTTGGTTTTTCTGGAGAGATTCCATAGGCAGCTTCTAAAAAATTTTTAATTTTAGAGCGAGCCTTGGCTGTTTTGATAAATCTTAACCAGTCAGAAGAAGGAGTTTTATTTTTGTTCGTTAAAATTTCAACTCTTTGGCCAGTTTCTAAAACCTGATTTAAAGGAACCAATTTACCGTTTACTTTTGCTCCTATGCAATGGTCGCCGATTTCGCTGTGAACAGCATAAGCAAAATCAACAGCCGTGGCACCTTTGGGCAAATCAAACACATCTCCTTTAGGAGTGAGAATAAAAACCCGGTCTCGGAATAATTCAGATTTTAGATATTCTGAAATTTTTTCGGAATCTTTAAAATCTTCTCTCCATTTCCTTAATTTGTCCAGCCAATAAAATTGGTGTTTGTAAGTTTTCTTAGGGAGTTTTTCTTTGTATCCCAAATGGGCGGCTGCCCCATATTCTGCTTCTCGATGCATTTCCGGTGTTTTAATTTGAATTTCTACAATTTCGTTTTCGGGACAACGGACAGTTGTGTGCAAAGACCTATAACCATTTGGTTTAGGGGAGGAGATATAATCTTTAATTCTTCCCGGCAGGGAAGGCCAAGTATTATGAATCCGACCTAAGGCTCGATAGCAATTTTCAATATCAGGGACAATTATTCTCAAAGCAACTAAATCATAAATTTTCTCAATATTCATACCATGTCGCAAGAGTTTTTGATATAAAGAAAAGTAATGTTTGGCTCGGGCGTGAATATCCAAAATAGTAATTTTTTCTTCGTCTAATATCTTTGTTAAATTAGGTTTTATTCTTTCAAGATATTTTTTTCTTTCAGTATATTTTTCTTTTACCGATTCTCGCAACCATTTATATTCTTTTGGATATAGATAAGGAAAAGCCAAATCTTCAAGTTGGCCTTTCACTTCTCCCATCCCAATTCCATAAGCCAAGGGAGATAAAATTTCAAGGGCTTCTAAACTCTTTTTCTGGGCATAATCTTTCTGCTGATGAAATTCGGGAAAACTTTGCAGATTTCTCATCTCATCTAATCTACCTGCCAGCATAACAAAGATTGGTCGTAAATCGCCAGTTACAGCGAAAATCATTCTTCTTAAGTTAGCTGCTTGAATATTTAAAAGGATTTTCTGCCATTTCTTTATGGGTTTTGGCTTTGAAATTTTTCTTGAAGAAAAAAGGCTTCTCAGTTGGTTATTTTTTATTATTATTCTTAAAATTTCCCTTTGGATTTCTCTGTTCGCTTTTAGTGAAGATAAAGAAGTTTTTGGAACGTGGTGCAATATTCCAGCAACAATCGTTTGTTCATCAATTCCCATTTCTTTCAAAATTAAACCAGTTCTCAAAGAATGCTGAAAGAGAGAATTATTTTTTGGGATTTCCTTGCTCACAATATGAAGAGCCGATTTAATCATCTCTGATCTCCCTAACTCTTCTTTAATTTTATTATCTAAATTCATTGTTTTTTGAAATCACAATCTTTATTTGAGCATCTTATATTTTTACCCTCTTTAATTAAAAGAGCTCCGCACTTTGGACAGGTTTCACCGGTCGGTTTATTCCATAGAGCAAAGTCACATTCGGGCCATTGATTACAGCCATAAAATACCTTACCATTTTTGCTTCTCTTTTCGACTATCTCCCCCTTTTTACATTTTGGACATTTAATTCCCAAAGTTGGTTTAGGAAGAGGTTGGGTATATTTGCATTTTGGAAAACGCGAACAGGCATAGAATTTCCCGAATTTCCCCCATCTGATAACCAGAGGAGAATTACATTTCGGGCAAACTTTTTCAGTTTTTTCTATCAAATCCTTTTTTGAAATTTCTTGATACTTTTTTCTCAAATTTTCTTCAAAAGGTTGATAAAAATCATTTAAAGTTTTAACCCAGTTTTCTTTTCCTGAAGCAATCCTATCTAAATTCTCTTCCATGCTAGCGGTAAATTTAATATCGACTATTTTTGGAAAATGTTTTACCAAGAGGTCGTTTACCAAAACTCCAATTTCAGTTGGCTGAAATTTTTTTCTCTCATTTTTCCTAACATAATTTCTCTTTTGAATGGTATCCAAAATTGGAGCATAGGTTGAAGGCCGACCAATTCCTTCTTTTTCCAATGTTTTAATTAAAGTTGCCTCAGAGTATCTGGGAGGTGGTTGAGTAAAGTGTTGAGAAGGAATAAGTTCTTTCAGATCTAAAATTTCATTGACTTCTAAGGATGGTAATTCTACATCTTCATATTTGATAGGGTAGACCTTCAGAAATCCATCAAACTTCAAAATAGAGCCATCAGCCTGAAAGCTATAAATTTTGTCTTTTTCTTTTTGACTTTTCACTTTAGCTTTGATTTCCACTTTAGTGGAGTCAAATCGACCTTGAGCCATCTGACAAGCTATAAATCTTCGCCAAATTAGATCATATAGCCGATAATGTTCACCATCTAATTTTGTCTGAAGCTTTAGATCTTCGGGAGTTCTGTTTGGATAAGTCGGTCTTATTGCCTCATGAGCTTCTTGAACTCTTCCTTTGGCTTTGTAGGTTCTGGGGAGACCCGGCCAATAATCCTTACCATAATTTTCCAGGATAAACTTTTTGGCTGCCCCAAGACTCATTTTTGATAGGTTTAAAGAATCAGTGCGGTGATAGGTAATAAATCCTCGCTCATAAAGATTTTGAGCAATGAGCATTGTTTTTTTGGCAGAGAATCTTAATTTCTGCCAGGCCGTTTGTTGTAAGGTTGAGGTAGTAAATGGAGGTAGGGGATTACGCCTTACTTCTTTCTTTTCGATATTTATTACCTTGTATTCGGCCCCTTCTAAATCTTCAATAATTTTATCAGCTTCCTCTTTATTCTTAATACCCAATTTTGGAATAACCTCACCGTCTTTTTTGTAAAGAGTAGCAATAATTATTTTTGAATTTTGATTTGGTTTTTGATTATCAAAAAGAGCTTTGTTCTCGTCTCCAACCTCGCTTCTTTTAGAAGCTCGGTTTTTGATTTTAAGTAGCTCTGCTGCGATTGTCCAATATTCCTGGGGTCGGAAATTTTCAATTTCTCTTTCTCTTTCCACTACCAATCTTACTGCTACCGATTGAACCCTTCCTGCTGACAATCCCCGAGAGACTTTTTTCCATAAAAATGGAGAAAGTTTATAACCAACTAACCTATCCAAAATCCTTCTCGCTTGTTGAGCATTTACCAAATCCATATCAATTTTTCTGGGATTTTTCAGGGCATCTTCAATGGCTCTTTTGGTAATTTCATGAAAAACAATTCTTTGGTAGGGTTTGCTTCCGTTCAAGTTCAAGACCTTAGTTAAATGCCAAGCAATTGCTTCTCCTTCTCTATCCTCATCTACTCCCAAAATAACAATTTCTGCTTTAGGTAAGTATTTTTTAAGTTCTTCAACTCTTTTTCTGGCTTTGGGCGGGATAATGTATTTTGGTTTAAAATTGTTTTCAATATCAACTCCTAATTCTTTGGCTGGCAAATCACGAATATGACCATAGGAAGATTCTACTTTGTACTCTTTGCCTAGAAATTGTTGAATTGTCCTAGATTTTACAGGGCTTTCTACGATAACCAAGTTCATAATTTTCAATTTACAATTTTCAATTTTTAATCAATTATCAATTTTCCAATTTTCAAATGTTTGATAATTGGTAATTGAAAATTGAGAATTAGCCCGATAGGGCATAAGTGTTTCCTCCTAAATTTTTCACTTTACCTTCAATTTCCATTAAACTCAAGTTGGCTGAAACTATTTGAGGAGAGAGTTTCGTTTTTTCAATAATCTTGTCAATGTGTAAACTCCCCTCCTTTAAAACTTTTAAAATTAAATTTTCTTCTAAACTTCCCCCTTTTAATTTTTTTCTTTCAGCTTTTGGTAAATTCAATTCCTCCAAAATATCATTAGCGTTTTCAACCAATTTTGCCCCCTTTTTAATTAATGAATGAGGACCCTGCGAATTTTTAGAATGAACTGGTCCAGGCACAGCAAATATTTTCCTTCTTTGCTCTTTTGCCCAATTAGCAGTAATTAAAGCCCCTGAGCCAAATTTTGCTTCAACCACCAAAACTCCCAAACTTATCCCCGAAATTATCCGATTTCTTTCAGGGAAATTCCATTTTATTCCTGGAGTTCCAGGAGGATATTCAGAAATTAAACAACCACCATTCTTTAAAATCTTTTTTGCTAATTTTAAATTTTCTTGAGGATAAATACTTCTCTCATCAATTCCGGTTCCCAAAACAGCGATTGTCCTGCCGCCACTTTCAAGAGCTCCTTTATGGGCCATTGTATCAATTCCTCTAGCCATCCCACTAACCACAGTTATCCCAGTTTCAGCTAAATCTTGGGCAATGGAAAAAGCAAGTTCTTTGCCATAATCTGAACATTTCCGAGTGCCAACGATACTGAAGCAAGGCTCATTTTTTGCCAATTCTCCTCTAATATAAAGAATCTTCGGAGGGTCAGGAATTTTCTTCAAAAGATCTGGATAGTTTTTATCTCCGATTTTTAGTGTTCTTATTGATTCTTGAGAAGATAATCCTTTCATTTACTTAATTTACCACAACTTCTCATTTTTTCTATTGCTCTGGATAACATTTGACAGTATAAATTTAATCCAACTTTGTTAATATTTCCCGATTGTTCTTTACCTAAAATATTGCCAGCCCCTCGGATTTCAAGGTCTCGCAAAGCAATTTTGTAACCAGAGCCAAGCTCTTGAGCTTCTTTTAAGGCCTTCAGCCGTTTTTTTGCTAAACCTTTTAATTTTCCTTTAGGGTATAGAAAATAAGCATAACTTTGGGTATAGCTTCTGCCAATTCTTCCCCGAATTTGATAGCTCTGAGCTAAACCTAATTTTGTCGCATCATCAACGATTAAAGTATTTACTTTCGGCAAATCTAAGCCATTTTCAATAATTGTTGTGGATAAGAGCAAATTAAATTTCTCTTTTTGAAATTCAGCCATTATTTTTACCATTTCTTTCTCTCTTAATCTTCCATGCAAAATCCTAATTTTAGCACCGGTTTTCAAATCTTCTAAATTTTTTTTAAAAGCAAAGATTGTCTCGATTCGGTTATGCAAAAAATAAATCTGTCCCTTTCTTTTAAGCTCAAATTCTATCGCTTTTTTAATAATATCTTTTTTAAAGGGCAAGACAAAGGTCTTTATTGTTTTTCTTCCTTCTGGGGGAGTTTGAATTAAACTAATATTTTTTAAAGAACTTAAAGCCATATACAGAGTTCTGGGAATAGGAGTGGCTGATAAAGAGAGAAGATCAATTTCAGGTTTTAATTTTCTCAATTTTTCTTTTTGTCTGACCCCAAATTTTTGTTCATCGTCAATTATTAAAAGCCCTAAATTTCGGAAAACCACATCTTTTGAGAGAAGTCGATGAGTGCCAATTAAAATATCAATTTTCCCTTCCCTTAATTCTCTAAGAATTTTCCTCTGAACATTTTTTGGTTGCAATCTCGAAAGAATCTCAACTCGGAAGGGAAGTTTTTTCAATCTTTCCTGAAAAACTTTTAAATGTTGGTTGGCTAAAATGGTGGTTGGACAAATCATGGCCACCTGCTTGCCATTTTCGGCAACTTGACTGGCTGCTCGCAAAGCAATCTCTGTTTTACCAAAGCCAACATCACCACACAAAAGCCGGTCCATTGGCTTAGGAGTTTCTAAGTCTCTGGCGATATCTTTCAGGGTTTCAATCTGGTCAGGGGTTAGTGGATATTCAAAAGTAGCATCCAAAGTTTGAGAAATCTCTTTTTGGCTATAAGGGGTTCGCCAAGCCCCCTCTCTTTTAGCAAAAATAGTCAAAAGTTCTCGGGCAAACTTTTCTGCCTCTTCCTTTATTCTTCTTTTTGTTCTCTGCCAAAAAGAACTCCCCAATCTTGAAATTTTGGGTTCTCTAAAGCCGATATACCTGGTTAATTTTCTTTCCAAACCTAAAGGGACATAAAGTTTGTCGCCTTGAGCATATTCTAAAACATAGTATTTTCTCTCTTCTTTCCTCAAATTAACACGATCGCGCCGAAATGAGGACAGAGAGATTTTCCTCAAAGTAGCGCGATCGCACTGAAATGAGGAAAAACCGACGAACTTGCCAACCCCGTGGTCTAAATGAACCAAATAGTCTCCGGGTTTTAATCCTCGCAAGTCAGAAAATATTTTCTGGGATTTTAATTTCTTTTTTAAAAGTTCTTTTTGTTTTTTCTCATCTTTAATTTCAATATTTAATTTTTCAATGCTTTCAATCTTACTTCCTAAAAACTCAAATCTTATTGCAAACCTTAAATTTACTGGGAAAACATCAACTATCCCCCCTCTTTGCGAAAATTCTCCAGGTTCAGTAACTTTAAATACTTTTTCATATCCCATCTCGTCCAGTTTTCTTAAAAACTCTGAAAAATTTATTTTCTGGTCTTTTTCTAAAAATAAAGTATTTTCTTGCCAAAATGTTTGGGTTTTCTTGGCTTTTAAAATTTTTGCCAAATTTTTCTCAAACCAAACGAACCCCTTTTCCAAAAAATAGGGGGTGATACTGACAATCAAAACATTATTTAACACTCTCTCATTTGACAAACCCATTCCAGTATTTTATATTATATAATCTATTAAAGATTGTCAAAATATCGTTCTCTAAAAAATTAGGAGGGAAGAGAAATGAAAGATTCTACAATCCAGATCATAGGCGAAGAAAATTTTCTGAAGATTTGCAGAAAGTTCTCTTTAGCTGAAAAAGAAATTGAAATATTGAAGAAAATTCTTAAAAATGGGATGAACTTCCAGCTCCTCCGAGAACAGAAGAAGAGGATATTCAGAAATTACGGAGTGGGGCTGAAGAATTGGTAAAGATATCCCCAGAAAGAAGAGACAAATTTTTGCCAGCTCTGTTTGAGGTTAGTCGACTTTTTGCTTTATTGGGACGAAGACGTCATTAAATAAAAATCAAATCAGGAGGTGAGAGAAATGTCAGTAAAAGTAAAAGGGAAAAAAGTTTTAAGTCCTGAGGAAGTAAAAAGACAGATTTTTGAGGAAGGAAGATCGGATTTTGAGGAAGTGATCATCATCGAAGGGTCTTTAGATCTCAATGGTTTAATCTTCGACTATCCTGAGCTGAACCTTACTAATGTCACTATCCAAGGAAGTTTAGGTTTCAATGAAGCGACTATTAAAGGAAATTTGTGGCTCATTGGAGCAACTATCAATGGTGATCTGGATCTTGGCAGAGGGATTGTCAATGGTGTTCTGAATCTTGATAACGCAACCATTAGGGGGAACCTCTATCTTCCCGAAGCAACCCTTAAGGATGTTCTTAGTCTCGAAGGAACCATTATTGAGGGAGATCTGGATCTTTCTACTGATAAGGGGCCTACCCGAATTTATGTAGATTACAGGAATGCGGAATTAGTGCACTTTGCAGCTCCGACTGTTTCTTTAATAGTTAAAAGGAGACAAAGGGAGTAATCTTTTTCCTCAGAGCCGGGGTGATGATGTTTCTTAAAATCATTGCACCCCGCTTTTTATTTGTAACAAAAATGGAGCGATCGCTTCAAAAGTGTTACAAAATTTCCCTTCTTTTCATCAACAAACTTTTTCCATTATTCCTTACGGTCGTGAACTTTATTGGAATTTATTTTACCTTCTTATTTGTTAAATTTGGTCATTGATTTTCCTATTCCTTAAATGAAGATAATTTTCAAAAATAAAACATTGACATATTTAATTAATTATAGTATGATCAAAAATTGATCATCGAGGACTTTAAAAAAACCGCAATTTATTGCGGACATAAAGGAGATTAAGAATGTATGAAGTAAAAGCTGTTTTGAAATCAAGACAAAAATTAGTAGGAAAGGGGAAAGATTGCAGAAATAATTACACGGTAAAAGTTGATCTTGGAAAGTTAAGTAATCTTTTAGAGAAAGAAGGATTGATGAGTAAAGATTTAGGAGAGATGGTTATTAGCTTGAAAGATTATTCTTCCTTAAAAATATTTCCTATTAGCGGTACCTATTTTCCTCATCTAAGAAGGATTGATATCTATCTCTTTAAAGATCGAGGTTGGTATAGAATTCTAAAATTTTTAGGGCATCCAATGACACTAAACAGAAAAGAAATAACTAGGACATTAGCTCACGAGATATACCACGCGATTAGAGATTTGAAGATTGAGAAAAAATTTAAGAGTGAATTATGGAGTATGGCAATTTTAGGGATAATTGATGCATTTTCGAATTTAATCTATCCAATTTCTCCCTTAGAGATTTTAGCTCGGAGATTTGGAAAATGTAAAGCCAGAAATCCAGAATGGTTACGATGTATAGAAATTAAAAAAATCAAAAATTAGGAGGTGAGGAAAATGGCGATAAAAGTAGAGCATCGGCCAGATCGTTTGCTTCAGGAGAATATTGAGAAAGGATGTCCTCCAGGTCTAGAAAAGACATTTGTGGGTAAGGTAATGTTTCCTATCCATAAGGCGCTAGTTGAATTCCTCAACACACGAGTGATTAATCGACGGTTTGAAAATAAAGAAGAGCTTCAAAAAATACTCGATAGTTGGCCAGAATTTGCTAAAGGCAAGGGACTTTATGTGACAAAGGAATTCGCAGCCCTTCAGATTACTCCACGTAACACTATTGCTTGTCCAGATAAAGGTTTAGGTGGGCCACTTGAGATAGGAATTGTTCGTTCTCTTTAAATACAAACCCGGGGTGATGATGTTTCTTAAAATCATCGCCTCGGTTTTTTTATTTATTACAAGATTCATATTTGTCATTTGCCAAATCTCCCTTAAATAACCAGCGATCGTAAGTGATTTAAAAAAAGAGCCGAGGGTAAAAAGCTTATTTATTAAATTTGTTCATCACTTTCTCTATTTCTTTGACTAAAACCATCTTCAAAGCTTGGCAGGTTCTTTTGATGATTTTTTTGATAATTTTTTCTTCTTCTTTTGTAAATTTCTGGAGCACATATTTTTCCGTTTCCCTAATTCCTAATTCTTTATTCCTAATTCCTACACGTATTCTTGCAAAATCCTTTGTTCCCAACTCTTTAATTATTGATTCCACACCTTTGTGGCCGGCTGAACCCCGATTTTTTGCAATTCTGATTTTCCCCAGCGGCAAGTCAATATCATCGTGAACTATCACTATGTTCCCCGGAGACGTAATTTTATAAAAGTGGGTAAGGGATTTTACAGCTTTGCCAGAGTTGTTCATAAAGGTTTGGGGTTTTGCTAAGAGAATTTTTTTACCAGAAATTTTTCCTTGAGAAATTAAAGAATTGAATTTTTTGGCTAATTCAAAATTTGGAAAATTATTTTCCCTTTGGAACCCATCTAAAACCCGAAAGCCAATATTATGGCGAGTCCTCAAATACTTGGTTCCGGGATTGCCAAGGCCGACGATTAAAATCATAGATTTTGAGAAACTTTAAATTCCAATATCAAGATCTTAAAACATTTTGAATTTATATTATTATATCACACTTGCAGAATTAGAAAATTTTATTATAATAAATAGATATGAAGCAAATTTTACTTTTCTTTTGGGAAACAGCAAAAATTGTCATTTTGGCTTTGGTGATAGTTATTCCTATCAGGTATTTTGTTTTTCAGCCCTTTATTGTTAAAGGGTTTTCAATGGAGCCCAATTTCCACGATGGTGATTATCTAATTGTTGACGAATTCAGTTATCATTTCCGAACTCCTCAAAGGGGAGAAGTGATTGTTTTTCGCTACCCTAAAGATCCTTCCCAAAGATTTATCAAAAGAATCATTGGCTTGCCCGGCGAAGAGGTGAAAATAGAAGGGGGCACCATAACGATTATTGATAAATTCGGTCAGGAGCAGATTTTAGATGAATCAGATTATCTTTTTTTAGATCAAGGGAGTTTTGAGGGAGATGAGAAAATAAAATTGGGAGAAGACGAATATTTTATCTTGGGAGATAACCGAGCTCACTCATTTGATTCCAGAAGATGGGGACCTTTGCCAAGGGAATATATTGTCGGAAGGGTTCTTTTAAGGGCCTGGCCCCCAAAAGCTATGGCTATGATTTCTACCCCTTCCTATTAATTAAAACTATGTCCAAATTTCAATCGCCAACTGGCATGGGCGATCTTTTTGAGGAAGACCTCAAGTATTTTCAGAAGATTGAAAGGGTTTGTCAAGAGATGGCTGATTTTTATGGCTTTCAAAGAATTGAAACCCCAATTTTAGAGGAAACCGGACTTTTTGTGAAGGGGACAGGAGTGACCACTGATGTCGTTCAAAAGCAAATGTTTAGTTTTCGAACTCGTGGAGGTGACCAGTTAACTTTAAGGCCAGAAGGAACACCAGCCATTGTTAGAGCCTACATCCAACATGGTATGCAGAGTTTGCCCAAGCCAGTTAAACTCTGGTATTTTGGCCCCTTTTTCAGATACGAGAGGCCTCAAGCGGGAAGATATCGCCAGTTTTACTCCTTTGGTTTTGAATCGTTGGGAGGAGGAGCTCCGGTAATTGATGCTCAAATTATTCAAATCTTTTACAACATCTTAAAAACCCTTGGAATTCGCAATTTAATCGTTGAGATAAATTCTATTGGCGATTCCCAGTGCCGACCCTATTTTAAAAAAAGTTTAGTCAGTTATTTGAGATCTCATCGAGCTTCTTTATGTTCTGACTGCAAAAGAAGATTAAGAGAAAATCCCTTGAGGATCTTAGATTGTAAGCAAGAAAAATGCCAAAGAGTGGTTAGAGGTGCCCCTCAAATTCTTGACCACCTTTGTAAAGATTGTCATGACCATTTTAAAAATGTTCTGGAGTTTTTAGAGGAACTTGAATTGCCCTACAGTTTAAATCCATATTTAGTTCGAGGTTTGGACTATTATACCAGAACTGTTTTTGAGTTTTTTAAGGACTCCAATCCATCCACCACTCCCGCCTCTCCGGTACCAAAACAACACTCAAAAGATGCTCTTGTTGGCGGTGGGAGATATGATGGTCTGATAAAATTATTGGGAGGCAAAGAAACGCCAGCTTGTGGAGGGGCTTGTGGTGTTGAGAGAGTTGTTAATTTAATCAAGTCAAAGCAAAAAGGAATAGGCAAAGGTCTCGAAGCTAAAATCTTTTTGGCTCAGGTTGGTCAACTTCCCAAAAGAAAGGCCCTGAAACTTTTTGAAGAATTTAGAAGAGCCAGGATCAAACTAGCAGCTTCCTTTGATAAAGATTCTCTTTCTACCCAACTAAAGATAGCTGATAAATTGAAAATACCTTACACTTTAATCCTGGGTCAAAAAGAAGCCCTGAGAGAAGAGATAATTATTCGGGAGATGGCTAGTGGCAAGCAAAAAATAGTGCCAATAAAAAGAATAGTTAGAGAGATGAAAAAGAAAATAAAAAAATAATCCTCACGAATTACGAATGAAACCCGAATTACGAATATTCGTAATTCGATAAAATTCGTAATTGGTAGGAACGAGTGTGAACGAGTGTTTATTTTGTAAAATTGTCAAAAAAGAACAACCAGCAAAGATAGTTTATGAAGATGATAAGTTTGTGGCCTTTAAGGATATTAAACCAAAAGCTCCGATTCATTTTTTAATTGTCCCCAAAAAACATATAGCATCAATTGAATCTGAGAAATCAGAGGAGGTGGCTAAAGAGTTAATTTCAGTAGCCAAGAAAATTGCTAAAGAAAAAGGAATTGCTGGCTACAAATTAGTTTTCAATGTTGGTCGAGAAGGAGGTCAGTTTGTAGACCATCTGCACTTACATTTTTTAGCTGGAAAACCAGTCCAGCTTCCATAAAATTAAAATAATTTTGCATTTCGCTCTGTCATTTTGCATTTTGAATTTTTCATTTTGCATTTGACTGAGCGAAGCGAAGTAATATGCCTTTAAGAGTTAATCGCCAAGGTAGAGAATCAGCCCAAAGTTTAATTCGCCGCTTTACCCAGAAAATTAAAAAAAGCGGGATTTTGCTTGAAGCCAGAAAAAGACAATTTAGGCAAAGAGCCAAAAGTAAGCAATTGAAAAAGAAATCGGCCTTGAGAAGAGAAAAAAAGCGTCAGGAATATGAAAAACTTAAAAAATTAGGTAAAATATAGTATGGAAAATCCTGAGCTTGCTTTATGGTTTGTTCCGGGCGAAAAGGCGCATGCAAATAGAAATTAATAATCTAACAACAAACGAGATTGATGAAGGTTTTATTAGAAAGATTGCTGAAAAAGTTCTGAAAGAGGAGAAAAAGGAAGGATTGCTTTCGATTGCTTTTATTGGTTCTGGCAGAATGCGCAAAATAAATAAAAAATACCGGAAGAAAAACAGGGTGACCGATGTTCTGGCTTTTCCTGAAAAACGTTTACCCTTTGAGAAATTTTTTCAAGAACTTCAAAAAATCCAAGGTCTTGGAGAAGTTGTGATTTGTTTGAGGGAAGTCAAGAAAAATGTCAAAAGATTTAAATCAAGTTTTGAAAAAGAATTAGCTCGGGTACTAATTCACGGAATTTTACATCTTTTGGGATATACTCATGAAAAATCGGAGAAAGCAGCAAAAAAGATGAAAGAAAAAGAAGAATACTACCTCAAAAAAATGTCTAATAATAAATTTCTAATATCGAATAAAAACTCAAATGCCAAATGCCAAATGCCAAATGCCAAAATTTGATATTAGCAATTAGGATTTAGAAATTATGGCAAAATCTGTTATCCTCAATGCGTTAGATATTGGCACATCCTCAGTTAAAATGATGGTTGGCCAAAAAGATTTTGCTACTGGAGATGTTACTTTGTTAGGTCAAGCTCAAGCTCCTTGTTTTGGGGTGAGGAAAGGAGAAGTTGTCAATCCTCAACAGGTAGCTGAAGCTATTGTCAAAGTGAAAGAACATCTCCAGAAATCAGGAGTTGGCAAAATTAAAAAAGTTCTGGTCAATATTGGAGGTCCCCATCTTTATTCTTTGACCAGTCAAGGTTTGGTTTCGGTTTCAAGAGCAGACCAAAAAATTTCTCAGGAAGATATTCAAAGAGTTCTTCAGGCTTCCCAAGCCCTTAACTTGCCTTCCAATAAAGAGATTTTAGATGTTTTTGCAAAAGAATTTGTGGTGGATGGAGAGGAAGGAATTGAAGACCCTTTAGGTCTTGAGGGTATAAGATTGGAAGCAAAGGTTCTTTTGAGTTGTGTTTTCTCTCCAGTTTTGGAGAGTTTAGACGAGGCGATTGAGGAAGCGGGTCTTGAAATAGAAGAAAATGGTATAATTCCTTCGCCTTTGGCTTCTTCACGAGCTTGTTTGACTGCCCAACAAAAGGAATTGGGAGTAGGAGTAGTTGATATTGGAGCGGGCAGCACTAGTGTTGCTTTTTTTGAAGAGAGAAAACTTTTAAATTTCGCCGTTTTTCCTTTAGGTTCAGCCAACATTACTAATGATATTGCCATCGGGTTGCGAACAGAAATTTCAACAGCTGAACGAATAAAAAAAGAGTTTGCTACTCTTAACACCACAAAAAAGAAGAAAAAATTAACTAAAATAGAAATTCCCGAAAAGAATTTGGCTTTTTCTGCCAAATTTTTAAAAGATATTGTAGAAGCTCGAGTTTCAGAAATATTTTCCGAGGTTCAAAGAGAATTAAAGAAAATCTCTAAACAAAAACTTTTGCCAGCAGGTATTATTCTAACTGGTGGAGGAACTCAATTGCCGGGAATTGTTGAATTTGCCAAACGGAAATTAAAACTTCCTTGCCATTTAGGTTTTCCCAAAAATATTCAAGGAGTTGAAGATTTGACTTTTTCAACTTGTGCTGGCCTTTTGCTAACCGGTTTTGATTTAAAAGAACAAAGAGGAGAAAGGCCAATTGGTAGTGAAGTTGGCTCGAAACTGAAAAAAATTTTTAAGATGTTTCTGCCTTAAACTATCTTGAACTATAACTATGCCAACACCAAAAATTAAGGTTATTGGTATTGGGGGAGCAGGTTGTAATACCATCTCTCGCTTAAACTCTCTTGGTCTGAAAGGAATTGATTTGATTGCGGTTAACACTGATGCTCAAGCTCTCAAACAAAGTAGTTCTCCCCAAAAAGTTTTAATCGGCCAAACAACCACCGGGGGTTTAGGGACAGGTATGGATTATCGTTTGGGAGAGAGGGCAGCCCAAGAGAGTAAAGAAAAACTTAAAGAGATTTTAAAAGGAGCTAAAATGGTCTTTCTAACTTGTGGACTGGGTGGGGGTACCGGTTCAAGCGGCATTTCAATTTTAGCCGAGCTTGCAAAAAATTTTGGGATTTTAACCGTAGCAGTGGTAACCAAACCCTTTTCTTTTGAGGGAGGTTTTCGCCAGAAAATTGCCAACTGGGGGCTTGGTAATCTTGAGAAAAAAGTTGATAGTTTGCTTTGCATCTCCAACGATAGAATTTTGAAAGTCATTGGAAAAACCACTTCTGTTAGCCAGGCCTTTCTGAAAATAGATGAGATTTTGAGTCAGGCGGTTCAAGGAATTTCCAATTTGATTTCCGCTCCTGGCATCATCAGTGTTGACTTTGCCGATTTGGAAGAGATCCTAAAAGATTCAGGCCGGGCTTTATTTGGCGTTGGCCGAGCCAAAGGAGAAAATAGAGCAATGGCTGCAGCAAGTTCGGCCTTGCAATCTCCCTTGTTAGATTCGCCAATTAAAAAAGCCAAAGGTATTTTGTTTGATGTTGGTGGTAAGGATTTGGCTTTATTTGAAATAAACTCGGTTGCTAACTTTATTAAAAAAATCGCTGATAAAAAAACCAAGATAATTTTTGGAGTTTCTGAAGATAGAACCTTAGAAAAAGGAGAGATAAAAGTTACTGTTATCGCCGCGGGCCTATAATATAAAATGTTAAAGGTTTTGGGTATTTTAGATATCATTGCGGCCCTCCTTTTGTTGGCAGCTTTATCTCCCGACACTCCAAAGGGACTGGTCATTGTGGTGGCCAGTTTAATTTGTTTAAAAGGTTTTATTTTCATCTTCGACCCAGTCAGTATTTTTGATGTTGGAGTTGGCATTTTGCTCTTTTTGAGTTTATTTATCATTCTGCCTTTTTTACTTCTTTTTATTGTGGCTGGCGTTTTAATAGTTAAGGGAGTTTTGAGTTTAGCCGCTTAACTTATAATATGACCTCCTCTAAAATTCTCCTTTATCTTTTGCTCTCTTTTATCGGAGGGATTTTTGTTTCTTCTTTTTTTGATGTTCCCGAACTCATAATTTATGAGCTTTTTGGATTGGGTACTTTCTACAGCATTTTGTTTTTTAAACAAAAAACCATCCTTGTTTTTGGGATTTGCTTAATAATTTTAGCTTCTGGCATTTTAAGAACCGAATCTGCAAAACTTCCAGAGTCCGGCTCACTGGGAATTTCTTACCAAACCGGGGAAACAAAAATTTCAGCAGTTCAAGAAAAATTTTCTGATTTTAAACAAAAATTGAGGGAGGTTATTTATCGAAATTTATCACCGCCCCAATCTTCGATTTTGGCAGCCATTATTTTGGGGGATAAAACAAGAATTCCCAGAGAATGGAAAGAAAAACTAAACATTGCGGGTGTTCGTCATATTACTGCCATCTCTGGAATGCATATTGTTATTTTGTCTGGGATTTTGATTTGGCTGGGAATAGCTTTAGGGCTTTATCGAGGCCAGGCCTTTTGGTTTAGCTTAATCTTGCTTTGGCTTTTCATTTTGCTTGTGGGATTTCAACCCTCAGCTATAAGAGCGGGTATTATGGGTTCTCTTTTTCTTTTTTGCCAAAAAATTGGCAGGCAAAGAGCAGCTTTAAATACTTTAGTTTTGGCAGCTGCAATTATGCTACTTTTTAATCCTTTGCTTTTGAGGGAGAGTGTTGGTTTTCAGCTTTCTTTTTTGGCTGTCTTTGGGATAATCTATTTAATGCCATTTTTCAAAAATTTATTGGACAAAACAAAAATTTTGAAGACCTTAAATTTATCTGGGCTTTTGGGAATGACCTTTTCTGCTCAAATTTTTGCCTTGCCAATTTTAATTTATAATTTTGGCTATATCTCAATAGTCACTCCAATTACCAATATTTTAATCGTTCCTCTCTTACCTTATATTATGGGGATGGGATTGTTTTTTGTTTTGCTGGGAGCAATCGCTCAGCCCATTGGTTGGATTTTATCTCTGCCAATTTGGTTGTTCGTCGCTTATCTAACGGGCATAGTTGATTTCTTTTCGAAAATTTCCTGGGCTTCTCAAACTTTAAAAATCTCTTGGCTATGGTTAGTTCCGATTTATTTAGGGTTGGGATATTTTGTCTGGCGTTTAACCCAAAAAGAGAAATTGAAATTTTTAAGTTATTAGCTATAATATTAATATTAGTATGTTATCAATTATTATTCCAACTCTAAATGAGGAAAATTATTTACCTCGATTATTAGAATCTTTAAGGAGACAGAGTTTTCGAGATTTTGAAGTAATTGTTGCTGATGCTGGGTCAAAAGATACAACAAGAGAAATTGCGAAAGCTTTCGGCTGTAAAGTTGTTAAAGGAGGATTGCCAGCCAAAGGGAGAAACCAGGGGGCAAAAGAGGCAAAGGGAGATTTGCTTTTGTTTCTGGATGCTGATGTAATTTTGCCAGAAGATTTTTTAACCAAGGCCATTGGAGAATTTAAAAAAAGAGATTTAGATATTGCCAGTTTCCCCTTAATTCCAATTTCTGAGAAAAGAAATTCTCTTTCACAAATTTTGTTCGACTTCTTTTACAATTATCCCTTAAAAATTTTTGAGAAAAAATGGCCTCACGGAGCGATGGGGATATTGGTGAAAAAAAGTTTGCATCAAAATTTAAAAGGATTTGACGAAGAAATAAAATTTGCCGAGGATCACGATTATATTAAAAGAGCTTCGGAATTGCGAAAATTTGGAGTGATAAAATCAACTAAAATTTTTGTCTCTTTGAGGAGATTTAAAAAAGAGGGTTGGGTAAAAGTCGGATTTAAATATGCTTTCGCTGAAATTTATAGGAAATTGAAAGGTCCCATAAGAAAAGAAATTTTTCAATATAAATTTAATCATTATGATGAAGAAAATTAAAAGAACTTTATTAATTCTGATTTTGGTGGTGTTTTGTGGGGGAGGAATTTTTGGAAGTTTTTATGGAAAAGACATTTGGCAGGAATTAAAATATATTGGTATTGAAATAAACAATTATTTAAAAATTTTTCCGGAAATAGAACTTCCGGTTAAAAATGAGATTTCTCAATCACAGCCTCACGCTGATTCCGAACAAAAACAAGTTCAGCCTCCAGAGTATGTTCCTCAAACCTCTCAAGAGGAAGCAGTAATCAGGGTGGTTCGAGAGGTTTCACCGGCTGTGGTCAGTATTATTATTACTAAAGATTTACCGGTTTATGAAGAATATTACGAAAATCCTTTTGAAGAATTTTTTGGGGAAGGAATTCCCTTTGAGTTTAAAGTTCCAAAATATCGTCAAAAAGGGACCGAGAAGCAAGAAATTGGTGGGGGAACCGGCTTTATTATCTCAGCCGATGGTATGATTTTAACCAACAAACATGTGGTCTCTGATACCCAAGCCGATTACACTGTTCTCACCAATGATGGGAAAAAATATCCGGCCAAAGTTTTAGCCCGCGACCCTTTTCAAGATTTAGCTATTCTCAAAATTGAAAAAGAAAAACTAATTGACAAAGAGGGAGAATTTCTCCAGAAACCTTTTACCGTAGTCCATCTTGGTGATTCGGAAAACCTGCAGATTGGCCAAACAGTCATTGCCATTGGCAATGCTTTGGGAGAATTCCGCAACACTGTTTCGGTTGGGGTAATTTCTGGACTTGGTAGGACCATTACGGCCTCTGGTGGAGGAATAGTGGAAACTTTAGAAGATGTTATTCAGACAGATGCCGCTATTAATCGAGGGAATTCCGGAGGTCCTCTTTTGAATTTGAAAGGAGAGGTTATCGGAGTCAATGTGGCAATGGCTCAAGCTGCCCAAAACATTGGTTTTGCCATTCCTATAAATAAAGCCAAAAAAGACATTGAGCAGGTTAAGACAATTGGTAAAATTGTCTACCCTTTTTTGGGAGTAAGATATGTTTTGATAACCAAAGAACTTCAAAAAGAGAGAAATCTTAAAGTTGATTATGGTGCATTAATAGTAGGCGGAGAAACTCCTCAAGAGCCGGCTATTGTTCCCGGTTCTCAAGCCGAAAAAGCAGGTTTACGGGAAGGCGACATCATTTTGGAGGTTGATGGAGAAAAGATTACTTTGCAAAATTCTTTAGCTAAAATTATCCGAGCCTACAATCCCGGAGATAAATTGGTTTTGAAAATTTTAAGAGGCGATAAAGAAATAACAATTGAAGCAACTCTCGGCGAAAAAACCAGCTAATCTAAGATAAACGAGATAAGCTCTTTGTGAGAATTGACATCGGTCTAAAATTTTCTATTATATAATGTATAAATGTATATAAGTATATAGTGTTATGTCACCATTTGTTCAAGGTGGGGATTTTACCCACAAATCACAAGAGGCAATAATGAAGGCTCAATCGATTGCCAGAGATTATGGGCATCGACAAATAGATGCTTTGCATTTGCTTTTGGCTCTCTTACAGCAAGAAGAGAGTATAGTTTTAACTTTGCTGGAAAAACTTCAGATTGACATTGAGGATTTAAAAAGAAAAACTAAAAATCAGATTAAGCTAATTCCTCCAGTTGCCAGGCAAGAAACCCTAGGCCAGTTTTACCTAACTCAAGATATGGCTCAGGTTTTAGACAAAGCTCGGGAAGAGGCAATGAGAATGGGTGACGAATTTATTTCCATTGAACATCTGTTTTTAGGGCTTTTAACAGCAAACACTTCAGCCCGAGAAATTTTGCAAAGAACCAATTCTTTAAGAAGAGAACCAGTTGCGCTTGAGCCAGAGAATTTTCTTCGTCTCTTGGCTGAAATTCGGGGTGAAGAAAAAATTACCGATCCCAATCCTGAGTCAAAATATGAAGTGGTTAAAAAATATACCAGGAACCTGACAGCCTTAGCCAGGGAAAGAAAATTGGATCCGGTCATCGGTCGGGAGAAAGAGATTAAAAGAGTGATGCAGGTTTTGTCAAGGCGAACCAAAAACAACCCAGTTCTCATTGGAGAGGCCGGAGTTGGTAAAACTGCCATTTGCGAAGGTCTAGCCAAAAAAATCGCCTCTGACAATGTTCCTGAAAGTTTGAAAGGCAAAGAGATAATTGCTTTAGATTTGGGGGCTTTGGTGGCTGGCACCAAATACCGGGGAGAGTTTGAATCGAGAATTAAAGCTCTGTTACGAGAGATTCAAAAAGCCAAAGAGCGTTATATTTTGTTTATTGACGAACTTCATACTTTGGTTGGAGCAGGAGCGGCTGAAGGAGCCATCGATGCTTCCAATCTTTTAAAACCAGCTTTAGCCCGAGGCGAACTTCGAGCTATCGGAGCTACCACCTTGAAAGAATATCAAAAATATATTGAGAAGGACCCCGCCCTGGAAAGAAGATTCCAACCAATTTATGTTGCTGAACCATCGGTTGAGGATACCATAGCCATTTTACGAGGTCTCAAAGAAAAATATGAACTTCATCATGGAGTGCGCATTAAAGATTCCGCCCTCAAAGCAGCAGCCGAACTCAGTAATCGCTATATTCCAGATAGGTTTTTGCCTGACAAAGCGGTTGATTTAATGGATGAAGCAGCTTCTGGTTTGAAATTGGAGATTGAATCTGCTCCGGCCGAGTTAGATCAACTTGACCAAGAGATTCGAAAACTTGAGATTGAAAAACAAGCAATAATCGCAGACTACAATCCTCCCATTACCCAAAAAGAGAAAGAAGAATATAGAGGTAATCAAAAAAAGATGCGGGTTCTTCAAAGGAAGCTGGCTGATTTGAAAGAAAAAGCTCAAAATTTGCGAGCCAAATGGTTATCAGAAAAAGAACTAATTACCAAAATTAAAAATCTCAAAAAAGAAATTGACAGGATCAGCGATGAAATTGAATTGGCTCAAAGAAGGGCTGACCTTCAGAAGATGGCGGAATTGAAATATGGCAAGATTCCTCAATTGAAAAAGACCTTAGCAACTGAGGAAAGAAAATTGCGCCATCTCCAAAAAAAGAGTCACTTACTCAAACAAGAAGTGACCGAAGAGGATGTGGCTGAGGTAGTTTCTCGTTGGACTGGCATACCGGTGACGCGACTGATAGAAGAAGAAGCTATCAAATTGGAAAAAATGGAAGAAAGATTAAAAAAGCGAGTGGTTGGCCAAGAAGAGGGCATTAAAGCTTTAGCCAATGCTATCCGGCGAGGTAGAAGTGGCATTTCTGAAGAAAACCGACCTATAGGAGTATTTCTCTTTTTGGGTCCTACCGGAGTTGGCAAGACCGAGACCGCCAGAGCCTTAGCTGACTTTTTATTCAATGACGAAAAAGCTCTAATCAGATTGGATATGTCAGAATATATGGAGCGTCACAGCATTTCCAAAATTATCGGCTCCCCACCTGGTTATGTTGGTTATGATGAAGGAGGTCAGTTAACCGAGAAAATCCGGAGAAGACCGTATAGTGTTATTCTACTTGATGAGATTGAAAAAGCTCACCCCGAAGTTTTTAATATTTTGCTTCAGATTTTTGAAGATGGTAGAGTGACTGATGCCAAAGGGAGGGTGGTCTCTTTTAAAAATTCAGTTATTATTATGACCAGCAACGTTGGTTCAGCCTACATTTCCCAGATGCGGCCTTTGGGTTTTGAAGGTAGCCAAGATAAAATTCCCGCCCGGGAATCTCTAAAGAGGAAAATTCAAGAATCTCTAAAAGAATCTTTCTTGCCAGAATTTTTGAATAGAATAGATGAGATTATTATTTTTAACTATCTTGGCAAAAAAGAGCTTAAGAAGATTGTGGCTCTTGAACTTCAAAAACTTAAAGATAGATTAGAAAGAGCCAAACAAATTAAGATCAGATTCTCTCCAAAATTGCAAGAGGTTTTAGCCCAAAAAGGTTTTGACCCAAATTTGGGCGCTCGTCCTCTACGGAGAGTTATCCAAAGATTAATCTTAAACCCCTTGTCTTTGAAAATTATTACCGCCGAACTCCAGGAAGGGGATAGAGTTTTGGCTGATTTTGACAAAGGAGAGGTGATTTTTCAGGTTGTCAGCGCTCGTACTCGGCGCAAAAGAGAGAAAGTTTCCTCAACTCATTAATAATCATTGATTGATACCGATGAAAAAAGCTGCTTTAAAAGTTATTGGCATTTTAATTTTGGGAGCAATTGGGGGAATTATCTCCCAAATTTTTTTAGTGCCTTATTTAATGCAAATTCCCATTTTTGGCGAATCTGAAATTTTTAAAAATTTAAAAAGAGAGATAATTATTAATCCTACAAGAGAAATAGTTATTAAAGAAAGTGGAGCCCTGGAAAAAGTGGTTGAGCAAGTAGCCCCGGCTGTTTTGAATTTAAGTTTTGGATCTCCAGTTCCAGAAAGACAAGATAATGCTTGCGGTTTTTCTTTAACTTCCGATGGCCAAGTTTTAACCAGAGCAAGTTTTTTGGCTACTCTTACTCCAAAAAAAAGCGGGAATTTTATTCTAGTTGACGGTCAAGAGACTAATTTCCAAGTTTTGAAAAAAGATTTGAAGCTTGATTTAGCATTAATAAAAATCGAAAAAAGCAATTTAAAAACCATTCCTTTTTTTGACTTTGAAAAACTGAAAGTGGGCACTTCAGTTTTTTTAATTGGTACTGGGGAAGTAGTGAATCAGGGAATTGTTAGAACCTTAGCCAAAGACAATCTCCATTTGGGGACAGTTCTTATTGGAACTAATATTATAGAAAAAGAGAATTTTTCTGGCTGTCCTTTGTTCACTTTGGAAGGTAAATTTTTAGGACTAGTGAAAACCAATAAAGTAGGGGAGGTCTTTGCTATTCCGGTAACCAAAATCCGCTCCTTCACCGGTCTCTAACCAAAAAGAAGGGTTGGGTTTGTTGTCTTATTTATTTTCAGATAAATTCAGTTACCGTCTTGCTTATTTCAACAAAACCCGGCTTTCCTTTGTCAAAAGAGAAAAGAGTACCTAAGAATGCCTTATATAAAATGCCATCTTCTGCTAACACAAATTCAGTTAAGCAAATTCAGTTAGCCAAATTCTGCTAAAACAAATGCTACTAGAACAAATTCTACTGATTCTACTGACACAAAAACAAACCCATCACTCTTTTCTTTATTAACATACGGCCGTATGATTCTAAAGAAAAGTTTTTGTTTTCTTTTTTAGATTTATTGTTTAATCAATTGAAAAAGCCAAAGATTCTTGATTAGTTGATGGGCTTTATTGCCCGCCCATCTCTCTGGCAGAAGTTCTTTCGGTAATTGAGGGTCCTTGCTTAGAATTTGGAGATATCTCATTTGTAGAAAACCCCTTTCTTTCTTATTGTGAGTTCTTTTCCAATCTGAAATAAACTTTTGATATTTTTTATTTAACTCATTGAGTTTCCAAATTTTTTCAGCCAATTCTCGAGAAGTGTCTCTGCCAATTTTATTGGTTTGAGAAAAAATTACATAGGGTTCTAATTGGTAATTAAAAATTATTTTTTCTAAAACTGGTAAGTAATTTATTGGAGAAATCCAAACACTTTGTTGAAGTTGGCCGAAACCTAGCTTTTTTAATTTCTCTCTTAAAATATCTCGTTTTCTGTGCAGTTTCTCGGGAATATCAAATATGACCAGATACCAGTTTTTATCCCATTTCTTTTGAGGTGAAAGGATTGGCAAAATACTTTTTAATTTCTTTTTGCCTGCCTTAGTCAGTTTTAATTCGTTTTTGAGCCAACCATGACTTTTTGCTCGATAAAGAGCTCTCTGGATTTCTTTTTTATGTATACCCAAAGCAGTATTAGAGAGTACCTTTTGAACATTGGACATACTGTAACCACCGGGAGGAATAGTTAAGAGTTCTCCTAATATCTCCAGGTTAAATAACACGTAATCGATAATTGTGGTGAGAACCCCAGAAGTTGCTTTTGAAATTTTTTCTTTCGTTTTTGTTTTGCTCATAAGAGAATAAGTCTTCTTTATCAAGCTACGGCCGTGTATTAATAAAGGAGATTTTATAGAAAATTGCTTTTTGTTTTTTATTTACCAATGGCAAAAAGAGTGGCAGAAGTTGGTGCATACAAAGTGCTATCTTCAGCCAGGGCAAAGGGGAAAATAAAGTAGTTGGGATAACCTCCCCCATAGTATTGCCAAATTTCATTACCTCCAGAATTCAGACCGATTATTCTTGTGGCAGAATTTCCAGAATTTCCAAAAAGATTTTCATCCGAATCAATTAATCGCAAAGTAGTAGCCAAAGATGAGGTTGAGCTGAGAAGTTGCCCTGTTTTATAGAAAGAGTAAAGGTAATGGTTTGATTCACAATTCATACCGCCTTCAAAAATTGTTTTTAAGTATAAATTATTTTGACCAATTAAGACGAATGTTTTGCCAGTGCCAAGGTTTTGCTGCCATTTAATTTCCCCGCCACTTAAAGTGGTGGTGGCAGGATTGATTGAATCGGGGTCAATTGCATATAACCTGTCAGCACAGTAGGAACACCAGCTGGTTTGGATATGATGAGCGCCTTTAAGTAGAAAATAGATTGTTCCATCATTGCTAGTCAAAGAGAAGATTGAGTTTGGATAATTTCCCTGGCAGTTTGGGTGAAGGTTAAATTCTTTTTGCCATTTTAAATTTCCCTGAGAACTAAAAGCAAAAAGGGTTTTATCAAAACTAATATAGATTGTTCCATCTTGACTGATAACTGGCGAAGAAGCTGGGTCGGTGGTATTTTCTTGAGTCAAAGCAAAAGCCCAAATTACATTTCCATTATCTGAATTGATGGCGATTAAAAAAGGTTGAGTGTTGGTGCCAATTTGCTGAGGAGCAGCATAATATAGAGTATTATTTGAAATTGCCAAATTAACATTATGATAAATAGTGCTATTTGAGCTGAAAGAAGTGTTAATTGTTTTTTGCCATTTTAGTTCTCCAGCTGGAGAGAGGGCTAAAATTTTGTTGCCGAGAGTTATTATATAAACTGTGCCATCTTTACCAATCATAGGTGGTTGGAGAACTCGCCCACTGGCGGTGGAGTAGTGCCATTTTAAGATTCCATTTTCTGTTAAAGCTACGAGTCCATCAGTGGTCCCAATATAAATTGTTCCGTTTTGGTCGATAGCAGTTCCTGTCCAAAATTGAGATACTCCTGCCTCAGTAGCATTAAACTGCCATTTAATAGTAGAAGTAGTAGGGCCTTGATAAGGACTTCGGAAAGTGCGCTGGGAATTGTAGCCAAACATTTGCCATTGAGGAATCTCTGGAGCAATGAATAGGGGAGTAGTTGTTGAGAGTTCTGACCAATTAAGTCCATCAAAAGCTCGGATACCAAAGTAATAAGTTGAATCGTAATAGAGGTCTTGGAGAGTCAAATTAGTGGTGGTTGTCGTGGCTGAGGCAGTGGTTGAGGTAGATAAAGTGTTGGTAGTGATTGGTTGAACTTTTGAATAATATATAATGTAAGAAATACTTGAGCTGGGAGTGTCGGGGTCAGAAGAAGTTGACCAGGTTAAAATAACTTGGTTGTCAGAGCTGGTGGCAATTTGGAAATTTTCAACTTTGCCAGGTGATTGGAGATTGCCAGTTTCGCCTTTTGAATTGGTTGGAGTCGGAAAGTCAATTTCAAAATCAGTTGAGTTGTTATCTGAGTCAATGTATTTTTCATTTTGATTTTTCTTTCTTCGGAATGATTTTTCTTCAATATCGCTTTTTTTGAAAGAAAATGGCGTGCCTTCATAAACTTTAGTGCTGGTTGAGCCATCTTTTTTCCAACTGAAAAGGTCAATTTTGCAACTTTTGGTAGTGGTGCTGACTGAAGGGTTACACTTAAAAATTCCAATAGCTCCACCTTTATCGGCAAGTTGCCCTTGTTTATAAGGGTGGCCAGATTTAGTTAAAAGTGTCCAATCGGCTTGTGGATACCCACTTTCAGTAGAAGTAGGATAATTAGAAACGCCGATAAGATAATGTTTGTTTGCTTCAATCACAGTACTTGTTGGAAACTCCCAGCAAATTTTAGGATCATTCCACTGGTTGTTTTGAGAATAAGCACATAAATACCAGCCGTTGGTTGAGTCAGGTTCTGAGACAGGATTGTAAAGTTCGACAAATTCTTCCTTTTGAATTTGGACTTCTGAAATTATTACACTTTGAGCAACTTTCGGTTCTTGTTTTTCAACAACCTGAATGGCAGTAGAAGTGCTACTGGTTGCTCCTTTATCGTCGCTAACAACGAGGGTAATTTGGAACTGGCTTGAAGTTGAAAAAGAGTGAGTGGTTGTTGCTTGAATGGTTGTTGCTGAATTACCATCGCCAAAGTCCCAAGTAAAAGAGATAATTTGACCATCGGGGTCGGTGGAAGAAGCAGCATTAAACAATATTTCCTGATTAACCTGAGGATTTTGAGGGAAGTAGGTGAAAGTAGCAACTGGGAGTTGGTTTTCTTCAGGGAAACTGTTTGCCTGGCCAGGAGTGGGGGGAGCTGGTTTCCAATTGGTCGGTTCATTGGAAGTTGCGGTAGGGTCAATTTTTTGTAAAGAATTTCCGTCTCCATTTGCTCCCCAGTTGGAAGAATAAGCGAGTTGGTCGCAAACAAGGTCTTTATTTTTAAGGGATAAACTTTCTCCAGTGTTATTAAGAGAAAAAGAGCTGTCAAAAAGGGTTCCAGAGTAGTTGGGATAATCTTTTAAAAATTCATCGCTATCATTAGCAATAACTGCATATTCAGCGGCTGAGAGGGAACTGGTTCCTTGAACCAAGTTTAAATTATGATTGGTTTCTGCTTCGCAAAATTTCCAATCAGTTAAGTCAACCTCCGTGTCAGTAGCATTAAAAATTTCTATCCATTCTCGACCTTCATCATTTCCCTCCAGATTATACATAATTTCGTTGATTAGAATTGGGAAACATTTTGGAGAGGGTTGTTCAGTCGGTTGTTCTGAAGAAGGAGGAGTTGCGCCTCCTCCACCAGAGACAGTTTCTCCTGAACTGTTCTCTGCTTTCGGGGTGCCATCAACATATATGCTTGTTTGCCACCCCAAATTAGTTTTTCTTTCCATTGTCTTTTTGGAAGAGTTGCTACCGGCTGGCCAATAGGGATTTGCCTCAACTTTATCTTGGAGATTGCAATTTTCATCAAAAAGATACAATGCTTCATTAGTGTTGCTTAAAGAGCCGGTATAAATGAGGTCGGCTGGAATGCCTGGCACTGAATTATCGTCAGTCCTTTCCAAAAGCAAAAAACCTCCGGGAGATAAGATGACGCTCTGATCTTCGTCCAGAAACTTTATTTTTATTTGTTTATCTTTGTCCAAAATTTGCCAGCCAGTTAAATCAATTGAACTCCCTGAAATATTTTTTAACTCAATCCATTCATCATTGGCAGAATTAGTTGTTCCCATCCAGGTAATTTCATTAAAAACGATGCTATTTCTTATTGGAGATTGAGTTCCAAGAGCCGAACAGAAAACAATCTCTTTTTGAGAAATTTTTTCTTCTTTGTCTATTCTTTTTTCCTCCTCACTATCTATTTTCTCTTTTTCGTCTATCTCTTCTTTCTTTTCTTTCTCTTCTGTTTCTTTGGATTCAAATTCCTGAGATTGCTGAGATTTGGATTCTTCTTGAGATACCTTTTCCCTTGGCAAGAATTCTTCTGCTTGAGCTAAAAGTATTTCTACCCTTTCTGAAATTTCATCAAATCTTTCAATCAGCTTCTCCAAAGTGGATTTGGTTTTTTTCTCCGGAATTTCTTCTAAAACTATTTTCTCTTTTAGTTCTTCTCCAATTTCTTCTAGAGACAATGCTTCCTCGGTTAATTTTTCGAGGTCTGTCGTTACAAGGTCAGACCTCCTAATATCATCTTCCAGGCCAATAATTTGGGCTTCTGGTTTTACCCCGCCAAAATACTTTCCCAGCTTTTCTATTAAATTTCTTGCGGTTTCTTTAAGTTCTTCCCCTATTCCTTGGAAGAAATCCTTGCTGGTTTCCCAAGCATCTTTGGTTCGTCTTTTAACTTTTGGAGGGGCAAATTTCTCTTGCATCCTGGCTAATTCTTTTTCAACTATCTCTATAATTCTTTTTGCCTTGACTAAAATAGACGGCTTTTCTAGATATTCAGGGGGTACCTCAATTTCCGGCACCGGCTTGTCAAAATCTACTTCCACGGTTGGCGGTTCTTTTGTCTCATCCCAACTGAAAACTCTATTTTCATTTCTTTTCACAAACCCTTTCACCCTTACTATAAACGGTTCTAACTTCCCATCATTATCTCTTTGCTTTTCATTTTCTATCCAGCGATCCCAAGGCCATGGAAGTGATTTAGGGTTATCTATTCCTCTTGCAAATGCATTTGGGTCGGTACCCATAGGTGGTTCAATAGGATCTTTTGAATAAAACTCAGCAGCGATTTTCCCATGAGTCTTATCTTCTGTTGGATGATAAACAATGATATACTGAATATTTAATTTTTGAGGAGCTCCTTTATAAGAATCAAATAAATAATTCGCTTCGCCAGCTCCTACTTTAATATCGTTCTGGACAAACCAATTTACCGCATAGTTAGTAGCTTCTTGAACAGTTACTTGTTCAATTATTTCTATAACACTCCCTATGTCTTGAGCGTAAATTATCCTTACTAACTTTAAAGAAACCTTTAAAAATTTTATTGAGAGTTGCTTTGGAACTTCCTTGAACCAATAATCTAATTGTTCTTTTAAAACTGCTTGCTTAACCAAGACTACAGCTCCAGTTTCTCGAGCAACGTTAGGCCTATTCAAAAGAGCATCATTAAATAAATTAAAATTTGCTTCGGTTAAAGGTTTTTTTCTAATGAGGTCTAATAAATTTTCAGTTTCTTTTTCTTTAAGAGGCCAATATGCATCTTGAGTTTCTTGAGCAGAAACTTGAGTTGGAACAATACAAAATAATATCAAACTAATTGATATTAAAATTAGAGGAATTTTTCTAAACATATTATTCAATTACTACATTTCTAAGAAACTCCTCCCATCTCGAAGAACATTTTTCTTTATATTCCAGGGGAAAACCCAAGCCAAGACTAATTAATTTATAATCTCCGAATGGAATATTTATATTCATCCCTCCCCCCATCATCGAACTCTCTTGAAAAATTATCTCAAGAGCATCGTAATCGTTAATGTTTACAAGTGTAAAATCTTCAGCTAAGACATAATCCTCTTTAAGTAATCTAGTGGCTTCTTCGGGATTCTCTTGAAGTATTTTTATGTTCTCTATTAATTCCTGGTGTGTTTTTTTTGCAGTCTGGGCAGTAATACTTATTATACATCCCGTTTTTAAGACATTACCTGTGGTAGTTTCGAAATCTGGAGAATAAAGATTGACCCAATATTCCGGCTCTGGAATATCGCTTCCTTCAAATTCTATTCGCCAGCCCTCTGGCACTTTAGCGGTTAAGCCAACTTTTTCCACAACAATATATTTTCCATCTTCCCTTTCTTCGATTTTGTAATCCTCTTTACTGAACAGAGTAGGAGCTTCTTCGGGGTGGCCAATAGATAGGTCTGGCTTTTCTGGTTGCCAGGTCCACAGCCAATAAAAAAATCCTCCAGTCGTCACCACAAGAATAATTAAAAAAATCCAAATTTTCTTCATAATAAACTAAAAATTAACCGTTCGAGATTAACCCTTCGACTTTTTAAAATTTTATATAATTATTCCATTTTCTAAAACAAATTTCTCAATGTCAACAAAACTTATCCACACCCCAAACAAACCTAATCTAAACCCGAATAAATCGTGACGGTCGTCAGTGATTTATTCGGGTTAAGACGGGTTAAGATAAGAGTTGATGTTGAAAATATTTTTTGGTATGATATATTTTATTAAACTAATTATTAAACTAAATTAAATTATTTGTGGACAAAGAGTATTTGGTAAGAGTTTGTTTAGCAGTTTATCGGGTGACCGAGATTTTTCCGGGCAAGGAACCATTAAAGTTTGATATTAGAGAAAAAGCTAATCAGATTTTGGCTGATTTGCTTTTGTTTAAAAACCAGAAAAATCCTGAAATGGTGGAGAAAAAGCGAATTTTAGGAAATATCGAGGTTTTAAACGGATATTTTGAGATAGCAAAAGCCCAGAGATGGGTTGATGAAAGGAATTTTTTTGT
This sequence comes from bacterium, assembly GCA_021162885.1. Taxonomy (GTDB): domain Bacteria; phylum Patescibacteriota; class Minisyncoccia; order Minisyncoccales; family CG1-02-41-26; genus JAGGXV01. The sequence continues at coordinate 47,418 of JAGGXV010000024.1, forward strand.
TTTGAGAAGGGAATATGATAAGATAAAGAAAGAAATATCTTCTATTAAAAAGAAGAAAAACCCAGATTCTTCTGATGTTGCTTTGAATGATTTAACTAATGAGAGATATAAAAAAATTTTAGAAATTCTACGTCAGAAAGAGAGAGTCCAAGTTTGGGAATTCAAAAAAATTTTCCCACAAGTGAGCAAAAGAACCTTAAGGAGGAATCTCGATTATCTTATAAGACAAGGACTAGTGCAAAGGGTAGGCGATAGAAATGACACCTATTATAAATTAGGTAGGACAGGGTAGGACATAAATGTCCTACCTAATGTCCTACCGTAGGACATATAATGTCCTACCCTAGAAATCATTTTCTATGGGAAATTTAAAGGAAAAGTTTGCCAAAATTTACGACAAATATGTAGATAAAATCTACCGTTTTGTCTTTTTGAAAGTGGAATCTCAAGAAATAGCTGAGGATTTGACCAGTATAGTTTTTACTAAGGGCTGGAAGAAGTTTAAAAAAGGGGAGGACATTAAAAATATCTCCGCCTACCTTTACCAAATTGCCAGGGCAGAAATTGCCAATTATCATCGAGAAAGAGCTAAATTTCCGACTATCTCTACTGAAGCTACCCAAATTCCTATTGTTGATCCTAAACCGAATTCAGAACAAACTCAGGAGTTTCAGTCAGATCTTGTAACTATCAAGAATTGTTTGGCTAAGCTAAACAATAACTATCAAGATGTTTTGGTTTGGAGATATATTGACGGTTATTCAAATAAAGAGATTGCTGAGATGCTCGGAAAATCAAAAGGAGCGGTGAGAGTGATGATTCATCGAGCCTTAAAGGAATTAAAAGAATTGTGTAACGAAATTCGTTTTTCCGGGTCATAAATAAAAAGAGAGAATTTAATTGTTATGGACGAACGCCAACTTATCAAAAAGATAAAAACACTGAAACAGATTAAACCCAACAAAGATTGGGTTTCTTTTACTAAAAGAGAAATTTTTGGGGAGAAAGGAGAGATTAAAGAGAGTCCTAACTTAAGAACAACTCTGGGTTGGTTATTTACCCCTGTTCAGAGGCCAGCTTTAGTTGTTAGGACTTTGATTGCTGGAGTTTTAATTTTGGCAGGGGTTTTCGTTTATCTCTACTTAGGAGCTTTGACTTCCCAAATTGTCCAGTTGCCTTTTATTGCTGAGAAACGGGCCGAGGTTGAAGCGATGAAGACCTCTTTAGCTGAGATTCAAGTTAGTTTAGTCGAAATAAAATCATCTTTGAATAACTTGAAAAACACCAGAAACCTCAGCCAGGCTTTATCAGTAACGGAGGTGATTAGAGCTACTGCTAACCGGGGAGAGGAAACGGTCAAACAGATTAAAGCAGGATCTCCTCCAAAAAAAGTTTTAGCCACCTTAACTGAAGTGGAAAACACTCTTAAAGAATTAAAAGAATCAAGTTATCATATTCAAAAAGAGATGATTGAAAATTTACTGGCAGATTTAAAAAAGAGAGATTTGACTGAGGAAGACCAGGAGCGTTTAGGGAAAGCTCAAGAATATTATAATGAAGGAAGATATACTGAGGCAATGATTTTAATTCAGAGAATAGGAAATAATAATTAGAAAATTGAAAGTCGCGAGGTCTCGTAACCATTACGTAAGGTCGCGAGACATAAATTCGTACCCGAAAGGGCAGATGCGTAAATTCGTATATCGCTTTCGGGGCAAAGGTCGGCGCGACATAGAAGTTAAAAGTAAGTTTAAGAAAGAAGAAAGAAAAAAATGAATAAAATAACCAAAAAGATTGTAGCTTTCGCTACTGCCGTCACTTTGGTGGCTTGGTTAGTGCCAGTAGTTCCAGCTTCAGCTGTCACCGCCGAAGAATTAAGAGCTCAAATTGAGGCCTTGCAACAGCAATTGCTTGAATTGCAAGCTCAGTTGGCAGGTCTAGAAGGTGGTGGGGAAGCAGTAGCTGGTTGTCTTTGCACTTTCACCAGAAATCTCTATCCCGGAATGACTGGAGATGATGTGAAGTGTTTGCAGCAATATCTTAACGGAGCTGGCTACAAGTTAGCTGAGTCAGGCGCTGGCTCGCCGGGAAATGAGACCATTTATTTTGGTCCTTTGACCAGAGCGGCTGTTAAGGCCTGGCAAGATGCTAATGGAGTAGAGTATGGTGATTACTGGGGTTATTTTGGTCCCAAATCCCAAGCCAAATATAATGAGATTTGTGCGGTAGGCGAACAAGAAGAGGAGGAGGAAGAAGAAGAGGAAGAAGAAGAGGAGGAGGAAGTCAGTGAAGGCCTAACAGTAGCTTTGGCTGATGACAATCCAGCTTCAGCAACTATTGTAGCTGACTCAACTGGAAGCTCTGACAGCGCTCAGGCCTTAATTCCTTTCTTGAAAGTTAAACTCACCAATGGTGATGCTTCTGAAGTTAAGGTGACTCAGATTAATTTCAAAAGAGGAGGAATTTCAGCTGACGCTGATATTTCCCAAGCTTATCTTTACGAGGATGGGACCTTATTGGCTGATTACAGTTCTTTCTCGAGCGCTGTTTTGACCTTCTCAAATTCAGCTGGGCTTTTCACTATTCCTGCTGGCGAATCAAAAACAGTTACTTTGAAGGCTGATTTAGCTAACGATACCGAGTCTGGTAAAACCATCCGCTTTAGCATTGAATCGGCTGATGATATTGTCTCTGATGCTTCAGCAGTAAATGGCACTTTCCCGTTGACCGGTAATTATATGTCAACCGCTCGAGCTAGTGATGTTGGTCAATTAACAGTGGCTACTACCACAGCGGCTGGAACGGCTGTTGATCCTCAAGAGGGTCTTGAGATATATAACCTCAATCTAACCGCCGCTGACCAGAAATTAGAAGTTCGCAAGATAAAATTCACCAATATCGGTTCAACTGATGCTGATGATTTGAAGAACTTCAAACTTTACGATGGTGGAACTCAAATAGGAGATACCATTGAAAATATGGAATCCGACAAGACCGTAACCTTTGATTTAACTGCTGATCCTTTGGTGATTGACAAAGGAGTGACCAAGAATCTTCACCTTAAAGCAGATATTGTTGGCGGGACAAACAGAACCTTCCAATTCAGTATTCAGGAAATGACCGATATTTTGGTCTATGATACTGGATATGGAATCTATGTTAAGCCGAACAAGGCAGATTCTTGGACGGTCTTTAAGATGGCTGCTTCCACCATCAACGCTGGTAAGTTGACGATAACCAGAGCTTCTGATTCACCTTCTGGAAATGTGGCTTTAGGCGCTACCAATGTGACTATTGCCAAGTTTGATGTCAAAGCCACTGGCGAGGATGTGAAGATTAGCTCATTGAATGTAGCTGTCTATGGTACCAACATGGCTAATAATGGAGGCGATGGTTTATACCAAGGTAAAGTTTATTTTGATGGTTCCCAAAAGGGTCAAACCACCAACTTGACATCTGACACCACTGATGGCGCTAACGCCAGAACCCAATTTACTTTCGGCAATACCTTTATTGTTCCAGCTGATGGAGAAACTCATACTTTAGAGATTAAAGCTGACATTAAAGATGAAGAAGGAGATGCTCATAATGGTGATGAATCTTTCACCGTCAAAATAAGAGACATTGATGCTACGGGTAGAACTTCTCTCCAGAGCGTTAGTGTGGGTAGTGCAATTGGGTACACTTTAAACATTACCTCTGGTACTCTCAGTTATGTTAAAAATGAAGCCTATCCCAACTGGACAGCTGCTCGGCCGACAGGAATTCCTGGAGCAACCGAAGTTTTGGTTGGTTCGTTTGTGGTAACCGCTGGGGCATCAGAAGGGGCTGATATCACTTCCATTAAAGTGAGATACAGCACCACCACCAATACTATCTTGCAAAATCTCAAGCTCTACAAGGGAGATAAAGACACTGGAACTCAGATTGGTTCAACCTTAGGTACTTTCAGTGCTGATAATGGCGGTACTTCTCAGACCTACACTTTCTATCCCTCACCCTACATAAGTTTAGCAGCTGCTGAGCAATTTGTTTTGAATGTCTATGCTGACATTTTAACTAGTGCAACAGCTGGTGCTAATGGCCACATAACTTTGGATGAGGTTAATGGTGTTGGTAAGGTGACCGCAAGTTCAGTTAACTACCAACAGGATGTAACTGGTCAAACTATTTTTGTTGGCAGTGCGGGCACGCTTGGTCTAAGTGAGGATCCTTCTTCTCCATTGAGCGATATAATCGTGGCTGGAACCGCTGAGGAAACTTTTGCTGTCTTTAGATACTCAGCCAGTACTTCAGCTGAAAACATAAAGATTACCAGCATTATTGCCACAACGACTTTGTCCAATACTGGAACGAGTAGTGTTAATACTATCAAGTTGGTAGGAGATGGACTTGATGCCTCAGTCGCTGCTTTGGATGAAGATGGTGTAGCTACCTTCAATTTGACCAGTAATCCTTGGGTTATTCCTGCCGGCGCGGAGAAGAAACTGACGATTAAAGCAAATGTTGCTCCTTATCCTTTAGCTTCCTCTACTGGAACAGTAAGATTTGGAATAGCAACAACTACTTACCAAGGAGAGGTTAGTGGAACTGCCACCAATACAGCAGCAGCAGCCAACTGGAAGCAAGCTAGTGCTACAATGAAGATTTACCGGACTCGACCGACTGTTGCCTTTATCGGTCCTACAAGCGGTGCCTTGACTGACGGTACTAAAACTTTGTTAGAGTTTAGTATAACTGCCGATGCCGCTAAAGATGTTAATCTATACGGCATTAATCTTCAGGTTGTCTTGACTGATAATGCTACAGCCACTGATCTTGAGATAAGTGACATTGCCTTGTATGATAAAAGCGATATGACTACTCCATTAAATAATGAAGTAGCTACCAGCAGTAGTAGTGGAGCTTATGGTGCTACCACTACCGTGGCTGATTCTGATTTTGGTGTAGGTGATGAGGCTAATTCAGCTTCTGGTAATATTTTGCTGTTGAAGAGTAGCGGTCCTGCTTCCAGTACTTTAGATGTAATTCCAGCTGGAGAAACTGTCACTTACGTGGTTCAAGCAACAGTTGCTCACTCTGCTCAATATGACTCTATCATTGCTCGTTTGGCTGATTACAGCGCAACCTTGAAGAATGCTATTACTTGGGGTGATCAGTGGGTAACAAACATTGATTCTACTTACGTAAAGACTCTACCCACTAACTACAGTTCGTTGAGTAGATAGTCCTGAAACGGACCCTCACGCTTCTCCTTGCAAGCGGCGCGAGGGATTAAAAGCAAAAGGCGCCTCACTTGAGGCGCCTTTTGTATTATGCTCCCCGAAAGCGTAATTCAAAGTTATCCACAGGTTCTACTTGACATACTCCTTTGAAAATATGTTACAATGATAAAATGTGGAAAAGTCGCCATAAGTTTTTTAAGTTTTAAAACCTTCTTTTAAAGGGAAGGTTTTAATTTTTTATGTTTCAAAAAAAGTTCTCGCTTTCAAAAAAGGTTGCTATTTTCTTTATTTTAATCTTTGTTTTGGGAATTGGGATTTACTTTTCAGCAAGTAAAGTAAAAGCGGCCAGTCCTGGAGATGTGATAATTAACGAGGTAATGTGGTCTGGCACTTCTTCAAGCACAGCTGATGAATGGATTGAATTGAGAAATACTTCAACAACCACCGCGATTGATATTGCCAATTGGACTTTAGAAAATGTAATTCCCGGCGCTACCCTTACGGTGACTACCACTAACAATCTTTGTTCAACTACCACTATTTCTGCTGGGGGTTATTTTTTGATTTCAAATTTCGCAAGTTCCTCTTCGGCTATCAATGTTTATGGTCAATGTGTAACTTCAACCATTAATTTAATTGACGATTATGCTGCCAACGGAGATTTAATTTTAAAAGATGATTCTGGTACAGTGATTGACCAAACGCCCTCTACAACCACTTGTCCAAATTGGCCAGGAGGCGCTACAGGTACTCAAGCCGTAGCCACCTCTTCAATGGCAAGGGACTGGAACTACGGAACAGGCACTTCAACCGCAAGCTGGCATACCTCAATTATTGCTACTGGTTGGGATAGTGGAATTCCAGACAAAGGAACTCCCGGTACTTACAACGGCTATCCGGTTTCAGGCACAATTAGCCAATTAAATGCCACCACCAGTGGAACTTTCTATATTATCTTGCAAGAGCATGCTTCCTCTACCAGTAATCTTGCCAGTTATCAGCAAGCGGCTACCGGCACTTATCAAATGCATCTTTTGGCTTCAAGTGAAGGCAGCAGCAACCAAAAATACGACTTTTTGGCTTTCCGAGATATTAATGGAAACGGCTCTTATGATGCAAATTATGAGGTAGTCAGATTGCTAAATAATAGTAATAATGGCTACACTTTAGATAGCGATGGTTTAAGTAATATAGATTTCAAAACTGCCCTAACTCCAATAATTTCCAATGTTACCAGCCCCACTCATATTGGAGACACCATCACAATTTCCGGTTCTTATTTTGGTCAAAGCGCCACAACTTCTGAAGGTAAGGTTTATTTCCCAGGTGGAGCGAATTTAGAAGGCCAAATTTCCTCTTGGTCCTCAACAAGCATTCAAGTTATTGTTCCTCAATCGAGCCAGACCGGCCAAATCAGAGTGGTATTGGGTGGTTGGGCTCAAGCGACCACTTCTTTGACTGTCAAACCAAAAATTACTTCAGCAGTAGCCACCCCAAAATCCCTGAAATTGAATTTTGATAGTTTCCTTGATGGAACCACAGCCAGTAATTTAGCAAATTATACTTTGTATTCTCCAGCTTCAACTCAAATTGATTTAACTGATGCCTGGACAGAGTTCCGAGGCAATGAGGTTTATATTAAAGGAATTTCTTTGACCTTGGGCGATTATTTCCGAATTAATCCAAGTTCTAATATCAAAGGAGCCAGCGGAACCGCCCTTGATTCAAATTATTACGCTACCGGAACAGTGGTGGCTGCTCCTTCAATAAGTTACATTTACAAAAAAGGGCAATCTACTACTACCAATTATGGTAATGTCGGGGATACGGTAGTGATTGTTGGCACAAATTTCGGTTCAGCCACAGGCACTGTCTATTTTTCACCCGGCCCTCCGAGCAGTGGTCAACCCCAAGAACCCGTCTCTTCAACTTCTACTTTATGGACAGCAACTTCAATTGAAGCACCAGTGCCTGCCGGCGCTAAGACCGGTCCGGTTTTCATCGTTACCGCTCAGGGAGTTGAAAGCGAATTTTCCCGCAGCGCTTTCTTTAATGTTTTGACCAATCTTAATTATAGAATTTTAAACCCGGACGGAAACTCAATTTCAACTACAACCGCCAGAATTGTTATTTGTTCTATGGGAGGCCCGGTTTTGCATTATGTTGGCGATGGGAACACAAACAGTTCAACTACTTACAATTCAGCAACCAAGGTCTATACTGTTCACAATGTTCCTTCCGAAGGATTTAATTGGGTTTTTGATAGTTCTGGCATTTATGTGGTTGCCAAGGGCCAACCAATAAATTCCGATGCTACGACGACCTTCACTTTGGCCACCTCAACCACAAAAATTTCAGGCAACATCAGCAATGCTAGAGCAAACAGCACCATTGTTGTTTGGGCAGACCCGGTTGAAGGGACGGGAGAAAATATGGAATGGCGAGAGCCGGTTTTTGTCAAAACAAACGCTTCAGGAGCTGGTTCTTACAATATAGGGCTTTCAGCAACCGGAACTTACAATGTGGGAGTTGAAGACCCAGGATTTAGCGGGGGTTCTGCTTCCAACCAGAAAATTTCACCAGCCAACCAGGAAGTTTCAGCAACAACAACCAGTGGAGTAAGTAATGTTAATTTTGCTTTCTTAACCGCCACCAGAAGGATTAGAGGAAAAATCAGCAAAGCGGCAGGTCAAGGTTTTGATATTGGTCCGGGAGTTGAGGCATTTCATGTTTACGCTTACCAGCCAAAAGAAAACGGCTTGCACGCTTCGGCAATGCCGAGTTCTTCTGGCTATTTTGATCTTTATGTTAGACCGGGCATTTATATTGTAGGTGTTGGCGGGCCTGATGTACCTTCAGCAGTTGAGAAAAAAATTGAGGTTCTATCATCAGACAGCGATTTTGCCACCTCAGATTCAGCAGTTGATATAACTTTGGTTATTGAAGCACCCGATGAATATATTGAAGGTCAGGTTACCGATTCAAGCGGCAATGGAATTTCTGGCGCTTCAATTTTCGCTTGGTCGTCCTCGGGACCTGGGGGCGGTCAGGCCTTTACCAATAGCGCCGGCTATTACAAACTTTATGTTTCACCAGGCACTTACACTTTAGACGGTTTTGCTCCTAATTTTGGAAAGTTAAGTCAAAGAAGCGGGATTACGGTTTCTGACGGCTGCGCAAATTCTGGCACCTGTCCAACAGTTGATTTTGGCGTTTCCTCGGAATTGGCAACCATTTCTGGCTATGTAAAAAAGAACAACGCTTCTTCTTCTGATATGGAGGTTTGGATAACTTATGGAGAGACCGGTTATGGAATTAACAGAACAAAAACTGATAGCAATGGAAATTACACTTTAAGAGTTCCTTATGGCTCTGGGTATTATTTACATGTTGCTCAACCGGGAGCAGGTGAGATTTACAAGGTCAGCTTGCCAACTTTTTCAAGCACAGCAACTTCAACAACTAAAAATGTTTCGGTAAATACCGCAACTATTTATGTTCAGATTTCGCCAAAGTCAGCTTTCTCTAAGGCTTTTGTTGAAGTTTACGGAGTTTCTGGTAAAGGATTTTCCGATCAAGATATTGCTACCAGCGGGGCCTCCTTTCGCAAATACGCAATTGAAGTGCCAAAACCAACTTCCGGCACTTACACCTACAATGTCCGAGGTGGAGTTCTTGGCTACGGTCCTCTGACAGCCACCACAACCAGTGTCACTTCAGGTACTGTTTCAAAAACGATATCTTATGACATAACGAGCAATGTTGGGGCAATTTCAGGCAGCGTTACCCTTTCTGGTACAGGAACTACAACTGACGCTTATGTCTGGGCAGCGAATTCTTCAGGTCATGCCGGAGCCCAGGTTGATTCTTCTGGCAATTTCTCTTTTAAGGTAAAGGCGGGCACTTACGATGTCGGTATTGACAAACCCGGCTACATTGGCAGTCTGACAACAAGCGTTGTGGTTACAGCCGGAGCTACGACTACAGTCAATGATTTAACATTGACGCGGGCTGGTTCTTCAATTTCGGGAACGGTTTACAAATCAGGAACAGAGGAAGCAAACGCTTGGGTCTGGGCGACAAACGGGTCTGGCGGCTGGGTTGGCGCTGAAGCCGATGGAGATGGCAACTTTACTTTAGAGGTCACCAGCGGTAACTGGACAATCGAGGCCGCTTCAGAAGGTTACGAAAGCGTGCCGGTTAATGTTGCTGCTGGAACAACTGGACTCTCTATTAACTTAACAAACGCTATTTCCGGCTACAGCGCAGAGGCACCAACTGTTGCCCCAATTGTGCCAAAAACCGGAGGAGTTATCCAGGGTTCTGACGTAAAAATTGAAGCTCCAGAAGGAGCTCTTGACGCTCAAGATACCAATACCGGTAGAGTAAGTATTGAAAAGACAACCAGCGTTCCCAGAAGTAATGATGCCAAACCTCTTGGCAATATGGCTTACGAAATCAGTGTTTCCAATGCTTCTGGCACCCCAATTACCGTTTTAAATGATTCTATTACCATCTCTTTGACTTATTCAGCCAGCGACTTGTCTTCGGCTGGCATAACTCAAACAGAAGCCCTTGACTTGAGTTTGGGTTATTTCGACTCTACCTTAAACAAATGGGTAACTATTCCAACTAACGTCGCCACCACTACTGGTGGAGGAGTGATTTTCACCGGGACAACTGAGCACTTGTCAGATTTTGCTCCTCTTAAATCTTCAGGAGCCAATCCTCCTTCAACCCCAACCGGTCTTACCGCCACTGCCGGAGACAGCCAGGTGACTTTAAGTTGGAATAGTGTTTCGGGAGCCAGTTATTACGATATTTACCGAAAAAGCGATTCCACTTATCCTTTTTATGCTTCAACCACTGACACTTCTTATACTGATACTGGTTTGACCAATGGCACAACCTATTATTATAAAGTTTCCGCTCTAAACAGCGATGGCGACGAATCAGCAGCAACTGAGGCGGTTTCAGCCACTCCTCAGGCCTCTGGCGGAGGAGCAGTTGTCTCTGGTGGTGGAGTAACTGGAGATACCACTGCTCCTTCAATTTCTGATATCAGCTCTAAAGTTGGCACAAGTACTGCCACCATCACTTGGCAGACATCTGAAGCCTCTTTAACTTGGATAATTTATGGCACTTCAACCGATTATGGTCTTGAGGAGAAAACCACAACCTATTTAACTTCCCATTCAGTAACCTTAACTGACTTGACTCCAGAAACCACTTATCACTATCAGGTGAAATCGGAAGATTCAGCTGGCAATGTTGGAGAATACACCGACAAAACTTTCACCACTTTGGCTTTGGGAGAGGTGTCAGAAGTAGTAGGGGAAGGGGGAGAAGAAATTGAAATACCAACCGTAACCTTTGAAAAACCAATCGCTGAGATGACCATTGAAGAAATCAAAGAAAAAATTGCTGAAATTCAAGAGGCCATTGCTACTTTGCAAGCTCTCTTGGCTCAAATTGAAGAGAAAATTTTTGAAGGAATTCCAGCTGGCTTTAGTTTTGAAACCAACCTCAAATATGGAATGGTCTCCGATGATGTCAAGTATTTGCAAATTGTCTTGAATTCTGACCCAGAAACCAGATTGGCCGAGACCGGAATTGGCTCTCCAGGAAACGAAACCAACTACTTCGGACCGCTAACTCGAGCAGCCGTGATCAAATTCCAAGAAAAATACTCAGAGGATGTCTTAGCCCCTTGGGGATTGACCGAAGGTACTGGCTTTGTCGGGAGAACAACCCGAGCGAAATTGAATGAACTATTAAAATAAAGTAGAGATAAAAAGTAGAGATAAATTGGGACAGGTTGAGATAAAGCCGTCTCTAGGCGGGGGCGGTTTTCTATTTAAGATAAATGGAGATAAGTTGATAAAAGTTGAGATAAATTGTAAAATGAGAAAATGAATTTGAATAATTTAGAGATTTATAAATTAGCAAAGGAGATTTTCAAGTTATATCTGGTATGCACTGGAAATCAAAAACAAAAATTATTTTAATAGGAGTATTTTTATTATTTATCTCTCCATTGATAGTATCTGCTGATACTCAAGGTCAAGTTAAAACTTTTTTTGTTGATTCGTCTTATGATGCTCAACAAAGGGAACAAATTTCAGCTACTTTAGAAAAAGTTTCTCAGAATGCCTATTTTTATTTAGAAGATGAATGGTCGGAGAACTTAACCGAAAGTGAAAAAGAAAAAGTAGATAAAAATTTAATTACTCTCAGTCAAGAGTTTGACCAAAAAATTTATCCAGAATTAACTTCAACTTATGGCTCTGAATGGAAACCGGGGATTGACAATGACAACCATATCACAATCCTTTTCCATCAAATGAAAAAAAACGTCGGTGGCTATTTTAACAACGGTGATGAGTATCCAAAAGTTCAAAACGCAATCTCAAACGAAAGAGAGATGATTTATGTTAACACTGATTATCTAAAATACGGAACCAGCAAAAGTTATGTTGCTCACGAATTCACCCATTTAATTACTTTTAACCAAAAAGAAAGATTGCGGGGAGTTTCAGAAGAGATTTGGTTAAATGAAGCCAGGGCCGAATATGCTCCCACCTTGCTGGGCTACGATGTAGAGTATCAAGGAAGCAATCTTCAACAGAGAGTCAAACAATTTATTGCCTCTCCTTCTGATTCTTTAACCGAGTGGCAAAATCAGAAAGCAGATTATGGCATTATTAATGTATTTTTCCAATATCTGGTTGATCATTATGGAGTTGACATTTTAGTTGACTCTTTGAAATCCTCTCAAGTAGGTATTCCCTCGTTAAATTATGCCCTGAAAAAAGCGGGAGTTGAAGAGGATTTCTCTCAAATTTTCACCGACTGGACAATAGCTATATTCCTTAATGATTGTAATGTTGGCGCAGAGTACTGCTACAAAAATGAAAATCTAAAAAACCTCAGAATTACTCCTTCTTTAATTTTTTTGCCCTCAACCCAAAGGACCGAGGTTTCTTTAAACTATTTTGTTAAACAATGGGCTGGCAATTGGTACCGGATTATGGGAGGAGAAGGGGATTTAAAATTAAAATTTGACGGAGAAGACAAGGTTCACTTTGATGTTCCTTATGTTCTTTGCCAGAATCTCCACAGTTGCTCGGTTAATTTTTTGAATCTAAATGAGAAACAAGAGGGAGAAATTCTTCTTGAGGATTTTGGCAGCAACTGGACCAGTTTAACCTTAATTCCCTCAATTCAATCAAAAACTTCGGGATTTGACGGTAGGGAGCCCTCATACTCTTTTTCCCTTTCAGTTTCAATGGAAATGAAAACCGAAAAAGAAAAACTGATTGAAGAACTTAAAGCTCAAATTGCAGTTTTGCAAGCGCAAATTGCTGAGCTTCAAGCAAAAATTGCTGCAATTTTAAGAGAAAAAATAGGGATGTGTACTTTTTCTGCCAATCTCTATTATGGAATGAGGGGCAATGGAGTTCGCTGTTTGCAAGAGTTTTTGAAGGCCCAGGGAAAAGAAATTTATCCTCAAGGTTTAGTCACTGGCTTTTTTGGTCCCTTAACCAGGGCCGCCGTGATGCGCTTTCAAGAAAAATACGCTTCCGAAATTTTATTTCCTTTGGGTCTTAAAAAAGGCACCGGCTTTGTCGGTCCCTCCACCAGAAACAAAATTAATCGAATGTTAAATCTATGAAAAACATTAAAGCAGTAATATTGGCCGGAGGATTGGGAACACGGCTTTATCCCATAACCTATGAGATTCCCAAGCCTCTTTTGCCAATAAGAAAAAAGCCGATTATAAACTACTTAGTTGACCTTTTTCTTGAACAAGGAATAAAAGAAATAGCTATTTTAATCAACAAAGGTTTTGAAGAAGATTTTAATTGGTGGAAAAAAAGATATTACCCTAAAAAGAAGATTAGGTTTTTCAAAGAGAAAAAACCATTGGGTACTTTAGGTGGCCTTTATTATTTAAAGAAATGGATTTCAAAAAGCGATTTCTTTTTAACCAATGGCGATGAATTAAAAAAAATCGATTTAAGAAAAATGAGAAATTTTCATCAAAAAAAGGAAATGTTGGCAACTATTGCTTTAGTTAAAGTTAAAGATCCTCAAGATTATGGTGTTGTTTTATGCAAAAATGGAATAGTTCAAGAATTTTTGGAAAAACCAGGAGATCCACCGACTAAATATATTAATTCTGGTTTATATATCTTTTCGCCAGGAATTTTCAAATACCATCCTGGCCCTAAATTTTCTATGATAGAAACAAATCTTTTTCCAAAATTAGCCAAAGCGCATAAATTAGCCGGATTTAAATTCCGAGGCAAGTGGACTGACTGTGGCACCTGGGGAAGGTACGAGCATGCTTTAAAACACTGGAAATAAATATGGCAAAAATTTTAGTAACAGGTGGTTGCGGCTTCATAGGAAGCCATCTTGTTGACAAGTTAATAGGTAAGGGCCACCAAGTGGTGGTCGTTGATAATTTATCTACTGGGAAAAAAGAGAATCTCAATCCCAAAGCCAAATTTTACCGGATTGACATTCAAGACCCAAAAATTTCTCAAATTTTTAAAAAAGAAAAGCCAGAAACAATTTTTCATTTTGCCGCTCAAATTGATGTCAGAAAATCAGTTGAAAACCCAATTGGAAGCGCTAGAGTCGATATTTTAGGTTCTTTGAATCTTTTAGAAAATTCAAAAAAACAGGGGGTAAAAAAAATTATCTTTGCTTCTTCAGGAGGAGCAATCTATGGCGAGACAGACATAATTCCAACTCCAGAGAATCATCCCGAAAAACCTCAATCTCCCTATGGCGTAGAAAAACTCGCTATTGAAAAATACCTCAATTTTTATAAAAAAATCCATGGTTTGGATTATGTTACTTTGCGCTTCGCAAATATTTACGGTCCCCGCCAGAATTCAAAAGGGGAAGGGGGGGTGGTTGCAATTTTTACTGACAAACTTTTACATAACCAAACCCCAACAATCTACGGCTCTGGCAACCAAACCAGAGACTTTTTATTTGTTGAAGATACGGTAGATGCGGCTTTGAAATCTTTAGCTTACGGAGGTCTCTCTTCTGTAAACTCTCTTCCAATTTACAATGTTGGCACAGGAATTGAAACTTCCGTTAACGAGCTTTACAAATTATTGACTGAAGAAACCGGCAAAGACATCAAACCAAAATACGCCCCAGCCAAAAAAGGCGAACAACTGAGAAGCTGTTTAGACTCTTCCAAAATAAAAAAATCCCTCAACTGGCAGCCGAAATATAGTTTAGTAGAAGGGTTAAGAGAAACGATAAGTTGGTTTAGAAAAAATCAAAATTCGTAAATTCATATTAATTCGTAAATTTGTTGGTTTAACTATGAAAGTTAGAGATATTGTTAGAAATATCTTTCTGAATCCAAAATCTTTTTTTCTCGAAAATTTAGGAGTTAAACAAACTATTGCCAAAAATACCTTTTGGTTAGCGGTGGCTGAGGTGATAAATAAGATTTTAAGATTTATTTTTATTATATACGTAGTTCGGATCTTGGGTGCCACTGAGTATGGGAAATTTACATTTGGCTTGGCTTTTGTGGGGTTATTTGGAATTTTTTCTGATTTAGGAGTTTCCCAGATTGTTACCCGAGAAATTGCTAAAGATAGCTCAAAAGAAAAAGAATTACCAGCAATTTTCTCGCTGAAATTGTTATTAACTCTTATAACTCTTTTTTTGATTTTAATTGGTTCTTTTTTTATTACTCAAACTCCCCAGATCCAAAAAATTATTTTAATTTTAGCTTTCCTTACAGCTGTCCAAGGATTCTCATCAATCATCTTCGCCTTTTTTAACGCTAAACAGAGAATGGAATATCAGTCTTTCGCAAAGATTTTTGAGGTGATTTTATTAGTTATTTTAGGATTTTTTGTTATTTTCCATTTTCCTTCTGCTGAGAATCTAAGCTATGTTTATTTAACTTCGGCGTTTTTAACTTTAGTTTTTGTTTCTCTCTTTTTTCACTTCAAGATTTTACCAATTAGATTTTCTTTTAATTTTTCAATTTGGAAAACATATCTTTTGTTATCTTGGCCTCTGGCTTTAAGTGGAGTGATAGGTTCGATTTTGGGCAATACCGATTCAACAATGATGGGGTATTTTGGTCAGATTACCCAGACTGGCTGGTACAATGCTGCTCAAAGGATTGTAGCAACTTCTGTTATTCCGGCTAATTTGATTGCTGTTAGCTTTTTCCCGGCCCTGAGTAAATTTTTTAGTGAGGCAAAAGAAAAACTTCAAACTACGTGGAATTATTACGCCCAAACTGTAATTCTTTTCATTTTACCTTTAATAGTTGGAGGTATAGTTTTGGCTCCGAAAATTATTAATTTTGTTTATGGAGCAAATTTTCAACCAGCAATTTTAGCCTTTCGAATTCTAATAATATGTGGGGGGGTAGCAATTTTAAGTGGCCCTTTAAACCAAGTTTTACTTGTTAGTAATCAACAAAAAAAAGTTTTTTTTATTGGCGTTTTTGGGGCCTTGGTTAATGTTTCCTTGAATTTTATTTTGATTCCTAAGTACTCTCTTTACGGGGCGGCTTTGACTAGTTTAGTAGCTGGATTTTTGATACTTTTTTTATTGTTTAAACTTACTTCGAAACTTACTCCGGTAGAACCGATTAATTCAAAATTGATTTCCAGTTTTCTTATTACCGGTATTTCTGTGATTCCAATGTATTTCGCAATTTCCCAACCGAGAGTTTATAATCTCAATGTCATTTTCTCAATTTTAATTGGTGCGGCGATTTATTCTGTCACTTTTCTTATATTAAAAACTGTGTTAAAGTATTCCATATGAAAAAAGCCCTTATTACATTGGGAAAGATCTCAAAAAAACTATAGAATGGTATTTAAGTAATCAAACTAACTAAATATGGAAATAAAAAATATTCCTACAGTTATATTATGCGGAGGTAAAGGAATGCGTTTGCTTGAGGAAACTGAATTTAAGCCAAAACCAATGGTAGAAATAGGCGGAAAACCAATTTTGTGGCATATTATGAAAATATACGCTCATTATGGACATCGTGATTTTATTCTAACTCTCGGGTATAAAGGTGAGTATATCAAAGATTATTTCTTAAAACAGAAATATTACGAGGCAGATTTTCTTTTGAACACTTCAGAAAAAAATGTAAACTTTTTAACAAACGGCGCTTTAGAAAAAGAAAATTTTAACATTATTTTTGCTGACACCGGATTAGAAACCCCTCATGGGGAGCGGTTATTGAAAGTTAAAAATTACATAAAAACTGATTTATTTATGGTTACTTATGGCGATGGTGTTGCCGATATTGACATATCAAAACTAGTTGATTTCCATAAATCCCATGGAAAAATAGGAACAGTTACCGGTGTTCGTCCAATATCAAGATGGGGATTTATCAATACCGATGAGCAAAACCGCATTACTCAATTCAGTCAAAAACCAAGACTTTATGATTATGTTAACGGTGGCTTTATGGTTTTTAAAAAAGAATTTTTAAATTATCTAAAGCCGGGAGATATGATAGAGGATGGCTTAGCAAGATTAATTCCTGAAAGACAATTAACTTTATACAAACATGAAGGTTTTTGGTACGGTATGGACACTTATAGGGACTTTTTGTTTTTAAACCGACTTTGGGAAAAAGACCCCAAGTGGAAAATATGGGAATAATGAAAAACCAACATCAAACATCCAACATCAAGTATCAAACAGTTCTTGTAACCGGGGGTGCTGGATTTATTGGAAGCCACCTTACCGACAAATTAGTGGAACAAGGCTATGATGTTGCAGTGATTGACAATTTATCTTCTGGTGAAGAAGAAAACTTAAACCCCAAAGCCAAATTTTACAAGATTGATGTTCGGGATAAAAAAATCCTTCAAATTTTAAAAAAAGAAAAAATAGAATCCGTTTTTCATTTAGCAGCAAGACCACTTGTTGAAAAAGTTTACAACAATCCTTTCGAGGCGTTTGAAATCAATATAATGGGAACAGTCAATATCCTTGAGTCCTGCCGGCTAAAAGGAGATTTAAAGTCAATTGTTGTTGTTTCTTCCGATAAAGCCTACGGTAAAAATAAAAATCTGCCTTACAAAGAAACAACTCCTTTAGGCGGCGATCATCCTTATGAAGTCTCAAAAGCAGCTGCTGATTTAATAGCTCAATCTTATTTTAAAACCTATAACTTACCAGTTGCTGTCGCTAGATTTAGCAATACTTTTGGACCTCGCGACTATAATTTCGGCCGAATTATTCCAGGGATTTTTGAAGCGATTATAAAAAACAAAGAGCTTTTAATCAGAAGCGATGGGAAAATGATTAGAGAATATACTTTTGTGGAAGATATTGTTGATGGCTGTATAAAATTAGCCGAAAATATAGATAAAACTAAAGGCAAAGTATTCAATTTTGGTTCCAAAAACGTTTTTAGCGTTCTTGAGGTTGTAAAAAAGATAGAGGAGATTTTAAACAAAAAAATCAAATACAAGATATTAAACGTTGCTAAAAACGAAATTCCAGAACAATACCTTGATTGGTCAAAAGCAAAGAAAATTTTAAACTGGCAGCCAAAAACCAGTTTTGAAGAAGGAATTAAAAAAACATTTGATTGGTATCAAAAGTTATGGGAAAAAAATTAGATAAAAATAAA
>JAGGXV010000018.1 GCA_021162885.1 bacterium
AGCTTTCAAAAATTCTGTTTCAGGATTATGCAAAGCAACAGGTTTAAATCTTTTTTCTTCTAAAAGTTTATCTAAAGAAGTTGAGTAATTTTTATTCTTTCTAAAATAATTAGCAATTTCATTATTAGCAATTCTGTAAAGCCAGGCAGAAAAGGATATGTTCCGCCAGCGAAATTGCCAGAGTTTTTTTAGGGCTTTGAAAAATGTCTCTGATGTTATGTCTTGGGCGATTTCTAAATCAGCGGTTCTTTTTAGTATATAACCGAAGATTTTGGAGTAATGCTGTTCATAAAGTTTGCCAAAAACCTCTGGATTTTTCTTTGCTTTTTTAATTAATTCTTTCTCTCTACTTAATTCCATATCAAAACCTTAGGATTTCTCTTCCTATATTAGCATAACGCTAAAAGTTCAAGAAGGTTGCGGTTTTCTTTTTGCAGTTTGCTATACTGAATCCATTAGACAGGTTCTAATGTCGTCGCATAGACGAAGCAGGCTAGTGCTTGGTTCGAGCGACCGAAAGGCCCAAGAGTTTTTCTTGGGTTTTTATGTTAAAATAATAAAAGATTATTAGAAACAGCATGAAAAGGTTTTACCATAAAAAATTAATTAGAGATAAAATTCCCAAAATTATCGAGGTTAACAAAGGTAAGTATAAGGTTAGGATAATGAAAAAAGGCGAATTTAAGAGAGAATTAAAAAAGAAGTTAATTGAAGAAGCTAAAGAAGTGATAAAAGCTAAGAAAGATGAATTATTAAAAGAACTTGCCGATGTTTTGGAGTTGATTAAATCTATTGCCGAGAGTGAAAATATAGACTTTAAACTTATTGAAAAGAAACAAAAACAACGAAGAAAGGAAAGAGGTGGTTTTAAAAAGCGACTTTTTCTTATCTGGTCGGACAAACCCGCTGGTAAATAAAATATTTAAATATGACAAGTTGTATATTTTGCAAAATTTACAAAGCTAAAGAAGGGGTTATTTATGAAAACAAGTTTTTCTATGCTCAATTCGATGCTTTTCCTGTATCTCCTGGTCATGCAGAGGTAATACCAATAAGACATGTAACTTCTTTTCTGGAACTGACAGAGAAAGAATGGATGAGTTTAAAATCAACCATATCTAAAGTAATAGAAATTATAGAAAAAACCAATCTCAAAGAACTATATGAAAAATTTTTACAAGACCCTTTAAACGAAAAGTCTGAACAGTTTTGTAAGAAAATGTTAACCCACATTGGAATAGAGAAAAAACCCGATGGTTATAATATTGGGGTTAATGAAGGAGAGGCAGCTGGAAGGACTATTGATCACTTGCACATCCATATAATTCCAAGATATTCTGGTGATGTTAAGGATTATGTTGGTGGAATTAGACATGTCATTCCGGGAATGGGAAACTATAGAAAATAAGGAGTAGCAGGGTGGGGTAGAGCCGATTTGGGGTGGACAACAAATTTTAGCGTTGGCATGTAATTCTATAGGAGATATAATAAGATAAAGGAAAAAAAGGTCGATAATGTCTATATCTAAAAAGAACTATGAGAAAAATATTATTATTGATCACCCTCTCATTATTGTTTCTCTTTCTTGAACTTGGAGCTTTAGCTCAGGAAACCGAACTGCCAGATCCTGGTCTTACTCCTGATAGCCCTTTTTACTTTTTAGAAAGGATTTCTGAAGGAATTGGAAATTTCTTTACTTTTGGTGATCTTAAGAAAGCTGAGAGATATGCTAAGTTAGCTGCTGAAAGAGTAGCTGAAGCTAAAGCGGTAGTTGATAAAGGAAGACCAGAAGTAGCCAAAGTCGCTCTTGAAAGATATGAGGATCAATTAGCCAAAGCCTTAACCAGAGCAGAAAGAGCAAAAGCTAAAGGAAAGGATATCGAGAGAGTTACCGAGATTGTAGCTGAAGCCACATCTAAACATCTTACTGTTTTGGAGGGCGTGTTAGAAAAAGTTCCAGAGGTGGCAAAAAAGGCTATAACCAGGGCTTTGGAGAAATCAAAGAATGGCCATATTACAGCCCTAAAAGTTTTAGCTGGAGAAAATCCTAAAAGAGCTGTAGAAATCAATATAGAGAGTGCTAAGGGTCGTTTAGAGAAAGCAAAACAAGAAGCAGTAAAGGGAAATAAAGAAAATGTTGAAAAGATTTTGGAAGACTATGAAGATTTTCAGAATACCTTAGAGGAGATAAGAGAAAAAGGTAAAACTCTGGCAGCCCTAGTGAGTGAAGAAAGAATCAAAGATATTGAAGATCTAGATGAGATCGAAGATGAAGTTGAAGATATCTCTGCTGAAACAGAAAAAAAAGTAAAGGAAGCTAAAGAGCGAGCTATTGGGAGGCAAAAGGTTTCTTTACGAGATGTAGCTGATGAAGACCCAGAAAAAGCTACTGAAATCAATTTGAGAGCAGCTGAAGCTAGATTAAAAAGAGCTAAGGCAAAAGCAGAAGAGGGTAAAATCGATGAAGTAGAAGAAGCTGTAAAAGAATTTGAGAACCAATATAAATTTGGAGAAGAGATTTCAGCAATTGCTCAGGGCCTTGGAAAAGACATAACCACAGTAGAACAGTTAGTAGGAAAGGCTACCTCTATTCATTTGGAGATTTTAGCTGAAGTATATGAGAAAGTTCCTGTACAGGCAAAAGAAGCCATTGAAAGGACAATGAATGTTTCAGCTAAAGGACATCAAAAGGCAGTAGAGGCCCTAAAAGAAAAAGATGCTTTAGATGAAGTTTCAGAAAAGATCCCCGTGCCTGAAAAACTTCCAGAGAGGGTGAAAGAGAAGATACGAAAACCAGAAACTCCTAAACCATAGCTCTTATTCTTAGGAACTATTATTCAAGTTCTTACAAAGGTCGGAATTTTTAGAATTTTAATCAAAATTAAAATTCATGAAAGGGAAATTTAGTGTTCTTATAGTCGTTACAGTAATAGTTGGATTAGTTTTTAGTTTAATTGGAACGGCTTTAGTCTCTCAGGCAGCATCAGTGAAAAGAGGTAGGAATTTATACAAACCTATACCAGCTATTGATGTTAAAGTAGTCAAGAAAACACTTCACCCAGTAATAGGAGAAGCAAAAGGTAAACCCGAAACTCCACCTGGCCAAGATAAAGAAAAAAAGAATGGAACTGAAGAACCAGCCGCAACCGGAATTTTAGGTGAAGAAGTAACAGGTAATCGATATGCCATAGTGATTGGAATTTGTGATTATCCAGGTGAAAAATATGATATTTGCTGGTCAGATGGAGATTCGCTGAACATGTATAACGCTCTCACTACGCTTTACGGATATGATCCAGCTAATATATATTTGTTAAGAGATACTAATCCCGATCATCTTGATATCACAGATGGAGCTGCCACCTATAATAATATTTTAAATGCAGTGAATATAATAAAAGGAAAAGAAGTAGCGGGAGATGAAGTAGTTTTCTTTTTCAGTGGTCATGGAGCAGATGGAATAGCCCAAGATAATGATAGTGAAAGCAGAGATGAGGCAATTGTAGTTCACAATGGTGCTACACTAGAATATATCTGGGACGGACAGTTAAAAGAGTGGTTTAGCGATTTCGATACTTCAAGAATTGTTTTTGTTTTTGACTCTTGTTTAGCTGGTGGAATGAATGATGTAAAAGCAGATGGAAGAGTGATTTCTATGGCAACTAGCGAAAATCAAGTAGCTTATGTGTATTCAAAAGGAGACGAAGAAAAAGGGGAACCGGGAGAAGGAGTATTTAGCCATTATTTTGTTAAAGAAGGAATGTTAGATGGTCTAGCCGATGTATACAATCACGACGATGATACAACACTTGGAGAATCAGCTGATGTGGTTGTAGAAGAGGCCTTTGATTACGCTAAAAAAATTATCCCCGATATTTATAAGAGACAGAAACCGAAAATAAGCGATTACTTTGAAAACGATTTGCTTTTGTGAACTTTTTAGGCAGACAAAAATTTAGCATTGCCAGGACAACGCTTTTCTTAGATTGCGATATTCAAAAACTGTTTAGATTGAGCTAGAACAAGCTCAGGATACTTAATCAATTCAATCCAGTTGGCGGTTCGAAAATCGTTAACGAGTGGGAGCAGAGCAGCGAAAAGAGCCGCCGAAGAGGCGGTTTTCCTTGCTCATTACCTTGAATCTATTAACATTTCGACACGATCGTGCCCATTTGTTAACAGATATGAGAATCGGATAAGGTTCTAAGCTCAAATTGTAAATTAGATAAATAGCACTCACGATCGTGGGTGCTATTTATCCAAATGGAAAATCAAGGAGGTTCAAAAGGAGGTTTAGAACCCGACGTTAAAGCTAAGCAAAAAGCTCAGCGCTGGGCAATTTTTATCGTCAAGCTCGCCCACAGTTTCTCTGAAATTTAGGTGGGCAAGAAAGCGATTTTTTGATAGAATGGGAATATAAAAATATGAGTGAGGTTTATTTTTTGAAAATTAAAAAGCAATCTCCTAAAATTTTGGCTGAAGCTGGGAAGAAAATTTCAAAAGTTTTTTCTAACTTTTTTGATTCAGGAGATAAAGTAGCAATAAAACTTCATTTTGGAGAAAGGGGGAGTCAAACTTATTTGAGTCCAATTTTGGTGAGAGCAATCTACCAAAAGTTGCAAAAGAAAGTTGAAAAAGCAGCTTTAGTTGATTGTAATGTTTTGTATAAAGGGGAAAGGTCTTTTGCTTCTTCCCACAAAAAGTTGGCTCGGGACCACGGATTTGGATTTGCCCCAATTTTGATTTTAGATGGTGAAAAAGGAGATGAAGAGATAAAAATTAAAATTAATAAAAAGCATTTTAAAGAAATAAAAGTGGGAAAAGGGATAAAAGATTTTAACGCTATTTTAAATATCTCCCACATTACTGGTCATGGAATAACTGGATTTGGAGGAGCTTTAAAAAATGTAGGAATGGGTTTGGGAAGCAAGGGGGGAAAATTAGAGATGCACCAGGCCTTCAGGCTTGAAATAAATCCAGATTTATGTCAGGGCTGCGGA
This sequence comes from bacterium, assembly GCA_021162885.1. Taxonomy (GTDB): domain Bacteria; phylum Patescibacteriota; class Minisyncoccia; order Minisyncoccales; family CG1-02-41-26; genus JAGGXV01. Next base: position 5,001 of record JAGGXV010000018.1, read on the forward strand.
ACTTGTCAGAGCGAATGTCCGGTCAAAGCTATCTCAATAAAAAACGACAAAGCTCAAATTGATTATCAAAAATGTATTGGCTGTGGCAAGTGTATTTCGGTTTGCCCATTTGAGGCAGTGGAGATTCCTTGGGGAGCAAGTTCAGCCAAAGATTTACAAGAAAGGATAGTTGAATACGCTTTTGGAATTTTAAAACAAAGAAAAACTTTCTTTTTAAATGTTCTATTGAACATAACCCCTCAATGCGATTGTGTTAGAGAAAAGCAAAAGCCAATGGTTAAAGATATTGGGATTTTGGGTTCTCAAGATATCGTAGCTATTGATAAAGCAAGTTTGGATTTGGTAGGTAAAAATTATTTTGAAAAACCTGGGGTTGACCCTTCTTTCCAGATAGATTATGCCCAAAAACTAAATTTGGGGGAAAAGGACTATAAATTAATTGAAATAAAATAGTATAAATATGGTCATAATTTTTTGTGGGATTCCAGGTTCAGGGAAAAGCACAATAGCAAAAGAATTGGCTGAAAAATTAAAAAAGTTAGGAACTTGCAAACTTTTTGTTTCGGACAAAGTTACCCGTCAAGTCTACAAAAGAATTTCAGAACTTCTGAAAAAAAATTTGGGCAAAGTAGATTATATTGTTGTTGATGCTACTTTTTACAAGAGGAAGTGGCAAGAAATGGTTTTTGAAATTTGTGGCAAAGATAAGGTGGTAGTTTTGGATATTCAATGTCCCTTTAAAGTTTGCTTGCAAAGAAATAAAAAAAGAAAGAAACCTTTACCAGAAAAAGTCCTTCATATTATTCATCATCAGATGGAGAGACCAAAAAAGCCAGATTTGGTCATAGAGAGCGAAAAGATAAAACCAAAAGAGGCGGCATCTCTTATCTTTAATGAGATAATTAAAAAACAATATTTGACTAAAAAGGGATTTTCTAAATTTTTAAAAAGATTTGGAACTCTTTATTCCAAAGAATTGGGAATTGATTTGAATTCTAAAAAATCTTCTGAGATTTTTAAATGGTTTTTAGCCTCTTTGCTTTTTGGAGCTCGGATTTCAGAAACAATTGCCAAAAATACCTACAAAACTTTAGAGAAATACAAGTTATTGACTCCTCAAAAAGTAATTAAAGCTGGCAGACATTTTTTAATTCACACTATTATGAGAGAAGGAGGATATGTCAGGTACGATGGTAAAACCTCCGATGAGTTGCTCCGCATTTCAAAATACCTTTTGAAAAATTACAATGGTAACCTCAATCAGGTTCATCAGAAGGCCAAAAATCCCCGGGACTTAGAAAAAAAACTCCAAGAATTTTACAGTGTTGGCCCAGTAACTTGCCGGATATTCTTGAGAGAACTGAGAGGAATTTGGAAAAAAGCCGAGCCAAAACCCGGAAAATTTGTAAAAATAGCAGCCAAAAAATTAGGAATTTCCTCAAATTTAGCAGGACTTAAAAAATATTGGCAAAAAAACAAAGTTAAAAATTTTGATTTTCGCAATTTCGAAGTAGCCCTTTTAAGATTAGAAAAAGATTACTTATGAATTTTTTCAAAAATACCAAAACTAATTGGAGATATATAATAATTGTGGCTATTTTAGCTGCTGTGGTTGGTGGAGCAACCTTATGGTTGGCAGCCAATCAGGAAGTTCGCCCTTTCAACTTGCCCCAGATAAAAGACAAGAATGAAGAGGATAAGAATGAAGAAAAAGAGAAAGAAGTTGAAGTCCGAGATGGAGTGGTGATAATTCGCGATTTAGATAAAGATTTAATTTTGGAGAAAATTGAACAGGGGAAAGAATTTTTGTTGAGAATGGAAAATCCAGAAGAACATGGATTTTACAAAAAGTATGATGCAATCAATGATAGTTTTGAGGCGAGAATTCACACTGTTTATTCGGCTTCGATTATTTATACTTTGTTGAAGGCTTATGATTTTGACAATGACCAAAGAATTATTGAGAAAATTCCCCAGTGGGCGGATTTCTTGCTTTTTATGCAATCAAAAGAGAAAGAAAGTTATGGCGCTTTTCATTATTCTTTTTATTTTAAGGAGAGAAGAAAAGAATTAAAATTTGTAGTGGGAACAACTGCCTTGAGTATATTTACCTTGTTGGATTTATATCAGAGAACCGGAGATTCTAAATATTTAGAAGCGGCAAAATTGGGAGGTGATTGGTTAATTACTATGCAAAAACCAAATGGGGTAATGAAACCTTACAAAAGATACGACGGCAAAAAATGGGTTTGCGGTCAAAAAGAATCTCTTCTTTACAACGGCCAGGTTCTCAGCGCCTTTTCTCGACTTTATAAAACAACTGAAGAAAAAAGATACTATAATGCTGCTCAAAAAATTGCCAATCATTTTATTCAGAGAATAGCCAAAGACGGCTGTTTTTTAGGCGATGACTATCGCAACAAAAATCCAATCTCAAGTGCCTGGGCGGTAAAGTCACTCCTTGATTTTTACCGGATAAATCCCAAGGAAACTTACAAGAATATAATTTTTGGTTGCAGCAAAGGGCTTTTAAAACGACAGTTAGACGACCCAACTTACCCTCTTAATTATGGAAGGTGGCAGACGGCTTTCTCCACCAGCGGCAATGGCTGGTTAGCTGAGGTAATGATGGAGATTTATCATTTTTGCAGGGAGCAAGGCGAAACCGATTGTGAAAGATACAAAAAAGCAGTGCTCAGGGTAATTAGATGGTTGATTCAAAATACCTATTCAGAAGATAACAGCGCTGACCTGCCAAATCCTGAAAGAGCTATCGGTGGAATTTTCTGGAATTATAATGATAAATACGTTAGGACTGATTCGGTTTGTCATGCTCTCAATGCTTATCTTGGCATAATCAATGATTTAAACTGTAATCTGCGTGCTGCCTCCTTTTGATTATTTGACAGACCTCTCTGGTTTGGCTAAAATTGAAAGTGGAAGTAAAAGTTAAAAAAATTTAATTATAATTAAATAAACATGAGAAGAATAAAAATAGGAATTGCGATACTGACTTCGATAACAGTAGTTAGTTTAGTGTTTGGGGGATTTGTTTTTGCCCAACCTCCTTTCAAAGTAAAAAAAGTTAGTAAAACTGAATATGTTTCAGATGAAATTGTTGTTAAATTTAAAAGAGATATTAAACCTTTCCGGGTAATTAAGGTTCCAAAAGGGAGGGTTAGAGAAAAAATAAGAGAATACTTAAAAAGAAGAGATGTAGAATATGCCGAGCCAAACTATATTGCTTACGCTTTAATGGTTCCCAATGATCCTTATTATAGTTATCAATGGCATTTGGATAATTCTGAATACGGTGGAATCGGAATGGAGGAGGCCTGGGATATTTCTGCAGGAGCTGGGGTAACAGTAGCAATAGTTGATAGTGGGGTTGCTTACGAGAATTATCGAGAAAGCTGGTGGAGAAAATATGAGCAAGCCCCGGATTTAGCGGGAACCTGTTTTGTGTCAGGCTATGATTTTGTAAATAATGATAGTCATCCTAATGATGACTCAAATCCTGGCCATGGAACCCATGTAGCTGGAACTGTTGCTCAAAGCGCCAACAATAAGTTTGGAGTGGCAGGAGTAGCTTTTAATGCTTGTTTGATGCCAGTCAAGGTATTAGATGGCAACGGAAGCGGAACTTACGCTGATGTAGCAGAGGGTATTCGTTGGGCGGTTGATAATGGGGCTAAAGTGATTAACCTAAGTTTGGGAGGTCAAGCTGATTCAGAAGTTCTCAAAGAGGCGGTAAAATATGCTTATGAAAATGGAGTAACAGTGATAGCAGCTGCTGGCAATGATGGTTCAGCAACTTTAAATTATCCGGCTGCTTATGATGACTATGTAATTGCAGTAGGAGCCACTCAGTATGATGAAACTTTAGCGCCTTATTCAAATTATGGAGCGAGCTTAGATATTGTAGCTCCTGGTGGGAATAATGCTCTTGATCAAAATGGCGATGGATATGGAGATGGAGTTTTGCAGCAAACCTATGAAAGGAAAGGATGGTGGAGGTATAGCTGGGGGTATTATTTTATGTCTGGGACTTCAATGGCTGCTCCCCATGTTTCTGGGGTTGCCGCTTTAGTCATTGCTAATGGAATAGCTACCACTCCTGATGAAGTAAGGGCTGTTCTTCAAGAAACTGCCGAGGATTTAGGGGTGCCGGGGAGAGATGATACTTATGGCTGGGGTTTAGTTGATGCAACTGCTGCTTTGAACTATAAAATAGAACCAGAGTGTACTGTAGATAGCGATTGTGACGACGGATTATATTGTAATGGAAGTGAAACCTGCCAAGCCGGTTTTTGTCAGCCAGGAACTCCAATAGATTGTTCTGCTTTAACTGACCAATGTAATGAAGGAGTTTGTGATGAAACTCTTGATAAATGCATTGTTCAATCAAAACCAGATGGGACACCATGTAATGATGGCTTGTATTGTAATGTTGGAGAAACCTGCCAGGCTGGGGTGTGTACCGGCGGGTCGGCGCGGAATTGTGATGATGGTGAAAGATGCACTGAGGATTCTTGCGATGAAATATCAGATGTTTGTATAAATACCTGGCCAGCTTGTGGAATTAGTGATGGGTGTTGTGGACCAGAATGTGATTCCACAAACGACTCTGATTGCCAAGTAGCTGTTAAATGCTGGAGTGGAAAATATCGTTATTTAAAAAGAAGCAGGAGTCAGTTCAGAAAGTTCTGTAAATGTGCCGAAGGTAATTATGGATATAAAAGCTACTCTTACGTCAGGGGAAGACAAACAGCATATCGCTATGTAGATAGCGGTGATAATGAAAACTGGGAAACAAAGCCCACTTCAACCTACTATCCAGCCTCCAGAGTAAAGTGCATTGATGGAAGTTGGTATTACACAAACCAAGATTATTATTTCAAGTAAAAAAGTTTAATTTTTAGAAATTATTTTGCGGGCAAAACTTCTTAAATAGAGGAGTTTTGATTGGAATTTCCGATAAAATTAAAAAATAAGGGGACTTGATTGTTATTTTAACGAAAGTGATGCTCGTTGTTTTAGGTTTTTTATTTTCTTTAATTTTCCAATTTTCCAAATTGGCAGCCTGTTGAGAAAAGGAACGGAATTTGCCTCTATGAGAAAAAATAGTTATTTTACCTTGCAAAATTTTTAAAATTGTGCTAAATTTATTAAGCAGTTCTTTTATATTTTAAAAAGAGTTGAAAGGGAGGTGAAAAATGAAGACGATATCAATTCCGTTTTTTATTCGGTTTGAGGAGTTACAAAAAAAGATTAAGGAGAAATTTGGACAGGAGTGGGAAATCGTAGATATTATTTTCAGAGACAAAAAGTGGCAAATTGTAATAGAAAATATTGAGGAAAAGAGGAAGAAAATAAAAGAGCGCCATAGGAAGGCTTTAGAAAATTTAAACATTCTTGGTATAATATGAAAGGAGACCTTAAAAAGCAGAAATTGGAGAAATTAAAAAGGAGAAGACCTTGGGAAAGAAAAACAATAATTATCAAAAGAGTAGGGATTGTTCGGTCTTTCTAAACAGAGTGCTTTTTGGCAGACGGAGGAGGAGAATAATTAATCGAATCCGTTCGTCTGTCGGATGTCGAGGCAATAAAGGAAAATGGCGGATAAATAAAAGGAGGTGATGACTTTTTTTATTCGGATTGGAAAAAATGAAGGAAAATGAAGGAAAATGAAAGAAGAGAAAGGAGAGAAGGATGTTTAAATTAGTAGAAAAAAAGTGTTTAAATTGTAAAAGGACCTTGTTTGTAACATCGGATCCTAAAGCTGTTCGATATTGGCAAAAAAAAATCCAATTGAGTGGCGGAAAAGAAATGATCCATGGTTTTTTTCGGATTAACACTAACTTGGTAAGGATTACTCACAGTAAGCCTAAAGTGGAAGTTTGGGGGAATTTTCCTAATTTTCCTGAGAAAGAGTTTATCCGGACGTTATGTCCGGAATGTATGCAGAAATTCAAACAGAAACATAAACAGAAAGGAAGAATAAAGCAATAATCCTCCTCGGCCGGGGATTATATGGGGTGCTGTTTTCAGACTGAGCCACCACTCAGGTACTGAGTTGGGAGTTCCTTTTTACCAAGCGGAACTCTCCAGCACCCTTTTTTAAGTTGAAAGGAGAATAAAATGCTAAAAAAAAGAGAGTCAAAGGCGTTAATTAGGCTTATCGAGAATGTCAGCGCAGTTATCCGGAAGGATTTTAAGACCAGATATTGTGAAAATTGTCCTAATGAAATTCTCTGTTTTTCCGCTAGTATTAATCCAAACAGAATAAAAAACTGTAAAAACGCCACGGGACTTGTTCGGGCATTTGTAGAATTAGTGCAAATGGGAATGGTGGAGGTTTATTCTAATTTTTCTATACGCAGAATTAATTTTAAATTTTAAACATGTGTAAAGGGGGTGATAACCAAAGGCGAGGAGAAGTTGATGTTTCTCCTCGCTGTTTTATTTCTGAAAATAAAATTGAGGCTTAGCGTTTTTTATGCTATGATTTTGTATATCATTTAAAATAAAATGATTAATTTCAGAAAACTTTGTTTGAGTTTCAAAAGAGCATTTGAAGGATTAAAAATTGCTATCTTGGAAGAACAAACTTTTAGAATTCAAGTGATGACTGGAATTTTGATTCTTTTTTTAATGATTTATTTTCCTTTAACTATTCTGGAAAGAGCTATTTTAATTTTAACTGTCATTTTAGTTTTAAGCTTAGAACTTATTAACTCTCAAATAGAAAGAATTTTGGATTTTTTACAACCAAATCATGACCCGAAAATCAAAAAGATTAAAGACCTTTCTGCCTCAGCAGTTCTCTTGGCTTCTCTGGGCTCAATTGTTATCGGGCTTTTGATTCTTTTACCTTATTTGTTGAAATAAATATGCCACAATCAGAGCATGAAAAAGTTGTTTTTTGTTCGGATAATAAATCAGGACTTCGAGGAGATAATGCGGTCCATAACGCTACTTTTGGTCTTGTTTTAGGAGGGCTGAGGATTTTACCATACTTATCAGAAAGAGAAGCTCTGAATGATGCTCTGCGATTGTCCCCAAACAAAACTCTTGACAAGATTTTAGCAATGTGCTAACATTTGGCATATTAAAAAGCATAGTGTTGGCTATGCTTTTTTAATTGAGGGGCTTTTGTGCTGGGCGCTGAGTTAGTAGATGATTATTTCCTCCCTCTAATTTCAGCGCCCAGCACAGGAGCTCTCCCGACCCAGAACTTTTGTACTCTTGTTTTCATTATAACATTATATTTATAGTATAAAATAACTCTCTTGACTTTTGACTTTCCCCTTGACAGATTTTTTTAAGGATGCTAAATTAGACTAATGTTAACCTATCTAGAGGAGGAACTGGATAACTTGTGTGGTTTGCAAAAATCCACCAAGATTAGGTAAATTCACAGATAAATTAAATCGTAGTCCTGTTAGGCCAATTACTTTTTGCCGTGCCTTTATTTTAAAGGACGGCTTTTTATTTTGGAGCAATACGAGAAATCAAAGCTTTGAAGAGTGAAACGAGGAGTGGTTCTTATTCTTAAAAAATAAATCTTAACTGAAACCAAAGGTCGATTAAAATCTTTTACGAGTTTTAAATAAATAAAATGAAAAAATTACTAATTGGAGCTTTAGTTTTGGGGCTTGCTTTTGGTCTGGTTTTACCTGTTTTAGCCAGTAATGGTTGGCAAGAGAATAGTCACGCGTGTCGAATAATTATCAAAGGGAAAGGAACAGCCGTTAACCAGCGAGCCGGTTGGCCTAATGGATTTCCAGACGAAAATTGGAGATATTGGGTTTTTGCAAAAGTAGCTCAAGATGAAAATTATTCTCGAGGGATTGTTATTTTTAGAAGCGATGAGAGAACAATAATCGTTGGTCGGATTAAAAAAACTCAAATTGGCGAAATTGATCCTTTAACTGGAAAGTTAAAGGCCGCTCGCTTTTATGGTTACGCTCGCTACAGAGGTGTTCGATACGCTTTTGACTTTGCTTATAACCGAACAGAAGATTCCGATGGAGCAATGATTTTTTACCTGACCGACCCGGCTAATTTTGGTACTCCTCAAGGAAATGCTAATAGAATCTGGCAGCTTTGGACAGGTGCTTTTGACCAAAATTTTACCGAAATAATCCGGCAATGTGGCTGGTGGTGGAAATGTTTTTGGCCTTGTCGGTCAGATTGTTGGAAATAACTAATTGAGTTCAGACCCTCCATTACTTTCTCCAAATGAATTGTAAAAAGTAATGGGGGCTTGGGCTCAATCCTGAGTCGTGCCCCGACCCATATGGGTTCGGGGCGAGTCCCGAACTCTTTGGAGTTCGGAGTAGGGTTCAGGATTTGAGTGCCCCGAAGGAGAACCGAGGTTCCCTACGGGGCAGGCCAAGGAAAGGTCGCTTGCCCGAAAACTCTCTGTCCGAACTTTTAATCGGGCAAGAAAAAAAGGACAGAGTAAATTAAAAACAAAGAACTATGAAAAAAGTATTTGTTTGTTTAACAGTCGCAGGTTTGCTTGTTATGATTGCTGGCCCAGCTTTAGCTAGTGGGCCCGATGGGAATGCTCAGGTTGTTGTAGGGAATTGGGCTGTGGTACACAATTATGTCGGTGCTGTTTCTGACACTGGTGGAAACGGAATTGCTAACAGTAGTAATTGGTGTATGGGCGTTGGCGGGAACATCAGCAGCAACAACGATGGTAATGTCATCAAAACTGGTGATGCTAATTCCTATGTTGAATCATACGTAGCAGTTAATTCTAATGTAGCTATGGATGGTTGCTGTGGTCCGGAAGACCAAATAGTTGATTGGAATTATGCCTATTTGGACAATACCGTAATGGCTATGTCAAATACTGGTGGCAACGGGATTGCCAATAGTGAGAATGATGGTATGTGGGTTGGCGGAAACATCAGCAGCAACAACGATGATAATGTCATCAAAACTGGTGACGCTAATTCCTATGTTGAATCATACGTAGCAGTTAATTCTAATGTTGCTTTAGATGGTTGGTGCTGTTCAGAAGGATGGCAGTATGTAGGCGGAGAAGTTGGAAATGGAGCCGATGTTTATAACGAGATTATCGCTGGTGCAATGACTGGTGAAAATGGAATAGCAAATAGCAGCAACGGGGATATGGGAATTGAAGGAAGTATCAGCAGCAACAATGATGGAAATACCATCAATACTGGTGATGCTGTTTCCGGAGTTTACTCAATCGTTGTGGTTAACAGCAATATCGTCAGAAGCTGGTAAGGTAAGTTAGGAAACCAAGGAAGAGGAGTTTTTGTCTCTTCCTTGGGATAAGCTCTCAAGAGCTTAATTTGAGGGCTTGTTCCAGAGAAGAAAATGCTAAAAAATACAAAAATTTTTATAATTGGAATCTTGACGTTGGCAGTTATTCCTTTAGCTTGCCAAGCTTTTTCCTTTGACGAACTTTTTGATGACCTCGGAGAATGGCTTTCTGGCTCAATTACCAGCACTCAAGTGGTAAATAAAATCAATGTTTCAACTAATAGTGGTGAGACAACAATTAACGGTGAAGTAAAAGAAGGTGAGACAAAAAGTCAGGTTTTTGTAAAAAATATCATTAATGGAAAAGAGATTGAGCCAATTGAAATTGAATCTGAAGCAAATGAAGTAAGGGTAGAAAGTGAAATTAAAACTGAGAAGGGTAAAGCTATTGTTTATAGAGAAATTCAGATTGATTCTGAAAAAACGGTAGAAGATTATGAAGTTGGCTTGAATGCCAACTCGTTTACTACTTTTGAGTCGGCTCCGACAAGCTCCCAGAAAGAAGGAATATTGAAAGAGAGCACTGAAGCTCTTCGAGAATGGTGGTCAGATTTTGCTCGATCGCTGAAGTCATTTTTTCAAAATATTTTCAATATTTTTAAATAAATGAAAAAAACCATCAGAAAAGAAAATAGCGGTTTAGTTTTACTGCTTTTGATAAGTTTGATAATTTTTAATACGCCAATTCTTCCAAGTTTGGCTGAAGATGAAAATTCTAATGGAACAACCACCGAGGAGATTTCAACTCAAACTGGAGAAGTTATTGAAGAAGGAGATAATATTATTAATACTGGCGATGCAAACACTGTTGTTGAAATAGAGAATACCGTAAATTCTAATACGCTGAATAATGAAGAGTTAATTTCAGAAGAGTCAACTTCAGAAGAGCCAACTTCAACTGATGAAGAAACAGCTACAACTACTGAAGAAACGGCTACTGTTGCAGCAACCACCACTGAAACAACTACTACTGATACAACTGGCGATGGAGGCATTACCGAAGAAGCGACTACCGTTGAGGAAGCAAGCACTACTCAAGTGACTAGCGCTGACGGGGAGGCAACGTCTTCGCTTTCGGCAAGCTCATCCTCAACAACAACCTCCTCAGGGTTTGAAGAGGAAGGTTGTTTTGATGACAATTGCCCGGTGAATGTTGTTGATGATAACGAAGCAGTAGTAGAAAATAATGTTGTTGAAATTGGCTCAACCGGTAATAACCAAATTGGAAGTAGTTTGGACGCGACTACCTCTGCTACTTTTTCAGATAATAATTTAGAAATAGAAGAGTTAGAAGAAGCCACCACAACCACAACCACAACCACAGCAACCGCAACTTCCACTTCTGCTACAACTAGCAATGAGATAGCAACAACCACTGATGATACAACTTCAACCAGTGAGGAGATAGCATCCACTACTGAAGAGGTGACAACAAGTACTGAAGAAGTAGCATCAACTACTGATAGCCAAATCGAAGGGGGAGAAGTTGGTGGCGATGCCGTAATCAACACTGGCAATGTAAATTTAGTTGTGGGAGTTTTTAATACTGTAAATAGCAATCTTATTGACTCTGATTTTTCTCAATTTTTATTAAATATTTTTGAAAATTTAGAGGGAGATATTGATCTATCCGATAAAATTGGCTCTTCTACCCAAGAAAGCTGTTCTTCAACCACTAACTGTTTTAACTTTGTAAACAATAACCAAGGAGAGATTGAAAACAATGTTTTAGTTGAAGGAGTGACTGGGAATAATTCAGCAAACAGCAGAAATGGAAACGCTGCTATCAAAACCGGAAATGCCAATGCTGTTTTAAATATCTTCAATTCTCTCAACAGCAATATTATCGGTTCAAACTGGACGCAGCTTATTATAAATGTCTTTGGTGATTGGATGGGCGATTTGGTATTTCCAGGCAAAGAAGAAATGGAGGAGTTTGTAAATCAAAATTCCTCCCAATGCGGAGGGGGTTGCGGAAACACCAATATAGTTAATTCCAATGAAGGTCAAATTGAAAATGAAGTTTATGTTGCAGCCAACACCGGTGGAAACCAAGCCAATGGAAGTTCAACTGTTATTCGCACCGGTAACGCCAATGTTAAAACTAACAACTTGAATATCGTTAATTCTAATCTCCAAGATAATAATTGGCTTTTTATCGGAATTAATAATTTCGGAAAATGGGAAGGGAATATATTTAGTTTGCCTCCTTGGTTAAAGATGTCTGAAGATTCTAATGGAATTAGAATTTACAATGTTGACTCCTGTGACTTTAATGAGGCAACAGGCACAAATAGTTTAAATATCGTCAATGATAACAGCGGTTTTATCAAAAACAGCATTATAGTTAATGTTTCAACCGGCAATAATTCAGCCAATGCCGGGGGCGGGCAGGCAACAATTGAAACCGGAGATGTCAATGTTTTAACTAATCTCGTAAATGTTTTAAATTCTAATATTATCAATAATAATTTACTTTTTGGAACGATTAATGTTTTTGGAAATTGGCAGGGAGATTTAGCTTTTGGCAGGCCCGACCTCTGGATTGCTGAAAGCGCTGTTACTTCTCCTAATCCGGCTGAACCAGGGGGAACGATTACTTATACTTTAAATTATTTTAACAATGGAAATGCCGATGCTACTAAAGTGACTATAGTTGATGACTTTGATGAGAGATATCTTTCTATTGCCGATCCCGGAGATGGTATTGTTAAGGAAAATCCTGGTGAGATTCAATGGAATATCGGTGATGTTCCGGCTGGTGGTTCGGGAACGGTTTCTTACACAGTTTTAATTGATCCCGAGATACCTTATGGAACTACTTATCTTACCAACCAATCTGAAATTACAAGTTTTGAAGATGATTGGAATAAAGAGGACAATACCGATATTCTTTCAGTTGAGGTTTACCGAGCTCGCCCGCCAGTTATTTACTACACACCTTCATCTTCTTATCCTCCTCCAAAATTAGAGCTCACAAAAACTAATGATGTAACTGATTTTGTTTATACTTCAAGTACCGTTGATTACACTATTTTGTTAAAAAACAATAGCGGGAGTCATGCTTATAATGTAATAGTTACCGATGTTTTGTTAAACGATTTGCCCGAACCAATTTACACATATAGCTGGAATTTAGGAGAAGTCCGAGCTTACGAAAAAATCACTATAAACTATACAGTGAGAATAGACCTCGGAGTTCCTCCTGGTTTTTATACCAACATAGCCCAGGCTAGAGGTGTGGATATATTTACAAACCAAGTTATTTCTAATCAAGCTTCTACCACTATTGAGGTGAGAGAAAGAGGAGAGGAAATTCCTTCCGAAGAGGTTTCTGGTGGAGAAGAGATTTCTTTTGGAGAAGAAGAGGAGGAAGAAGAAACAGGAGGAGTTTCTCTCGAGGATATAGAAGAAGAATTAAATGAAATAGAAATTAAAATAGAAAAAATAAAAGAGGAGATAGAAAGAAAGATAAAAGAAACTTCTTCTAAAGTTTCAGGTGGAAAGATAATAAGCCATCTTCCAAAGATATTGATACCAGAGGCCTCAGCCCAAGAAGAGGCACCTTCCGTTGAAAGAGAACCTCTCATTGTATTAGGTGAATCATTGCCAGAGTCAGGGAATGAGGGACTGGAGAGATTTTTAGCAACAATCGGGCGATTCTTTTCTGATTTAAGTTTGGAAAATCTTCTCTGGATTATTTTGGTTATTGCTATTTTGTATCTAATTGGGCTTTTCCTTACTCGCAGGAGAAAAAAGAAAATTTCCCAAAGAACTTGACCTTCCACATCTAACCATAGATGTTGAAGATTGGTGTTTATTCTTACATATTATTTTGCAACAAATCACTGTAACCTGACTGACTTTGAGTTGTCGAGCAAGTCGGGTAGGTCGCAGGATTTTTTTGTTACAAAATTTGACAAATTTTTGAAAATATAGTAAATTCAGATATCTTTAAAAATAAGGAGGAAAGAAATGAAAAAGTTTTCTGGAGAATTGGTAATGATTATAGCAGCAACAACTGCTATAGTGTTTTTAGGGATTAATTTGGTGGATAGTATGATTTCGGTGATTGTCTCGCTGTATCCTGAAGCAATAGAGGGAGAAGTAAATTCTCTTTTACTTCGCGGCATGAGTTTCAGGTTTGGGTACCATCTGGGAATTGTTCTCATAATAGTTGGTTATTTTTTAGAAATTGGGATATTTTGTTGGTATTTTGAAAAGAACAAGAAAGAGGAAGGAGAAAAAGAATGAACGAGAGAGCGTTAGAGTTAATTGAAAAATTGGATTGCATCACTATTTTCTCTGGACTTGGGACTCCAGTGGATTTTAGATTAAAAGCGAAAGGCGATGCTATAGAATTGGCCACTCGGGAAGGAAAGTTTTTTCCTGATTGGCAGGGTTTTGTTGATACAGATTGTTATCCACCTGTTCTGCATTTGACTAAATTGAATGGAATTTCTGTGAACAAAGCGTTAAAGATTCCTGAACCAGAGAACGGGATTAGAAGAATAATGGTTGGTTTAGGGCATATATTTGTTACATTTATCTATCATGTATAATTAAAAGTGCGGAGATAGGCAATAGACATCTCCGCACTCTTTCTTTTTTAGAACGCAACTATTGACAAGATTTTAGAAATATAGTAAATTAAGAAATATTTAAAAAATTCGCTCTTTTTAAATTAAATCCTTTCACCTTTAAAAAAATAAGGTGAAGGGTAAATATGGATTAGGAGTGAATGTTATGGATTAGGAGTGAATGTTTAGGTAAATTGAAAGGAAAAAAGAACGAAACGATTAACGAAACGATTGATTTAAATAGGAAAACCAGGCCGCTGCGGATAAGGTAGGTAGTAGTTGGAGCTTTGTGGCTCCAGGGAAGAGAAAAAATAAAAGCTTTTTCCGTCCCTACGGGCGACGGGTAAAAAAGGAAAGGAGGGATAAATTTTAAATGAAAAAGTTTGTTGTTATTGTTTTAGCGGTTTTAATGGTTCTTGGACTAACTGGTGCGGCGATGGCTGATGGGTTTGTAGCAGCACCTGGCGAGGTTTTAGAAGGTCATACAGCACCTTGTGGTGTTGGAGCTTATGTGAAAATGAGCAGACCGTTCGACTATAGCTGTAATGGACAAAAGATGATTTGTCCCTGTCAGTCAGTTGTTTGGGTTCCCTTCACTGTAAAAGCCTCTGTTGCTCAATGGCTTCTCCTCAAAGTGAACTATACAAAGATAGAATGGAGAGTATTGAAACCTGGTACCTACAGACTTCCTGAGTATATCACAGTCAAGGTCAAATCCAATGGAAATCTAATCGTTCATGCCAAAGGATTCGATCATCTGAGAAGTGTAGCTGGTGAGCCTGATGTTATCGATACCTACTACAAAATCGATGCTTGTGGTCACAGTACTGGTTGGATTCCTGCACCTGATTTGAACTGCAAGCCTCTCTTTATACCAGAGGATCAGAAACACAATTGGTACGAGGGCACTGTGGATGTCAAGATTGTTGTAGAGGAATGCGACTCTGCTTGTGGGTTCATCAATAGGGGTTGTGTAAGGGTGATGCTTGCTGAACAGAAGCCGTGGATGAAAGAGTACCTCAACTAGGTCCAATCTCTAAACTAACGCAGCGGCCCTGATGATTAACTTTTGAGAAGATTTGAGAAAAAAAGAGTAGCCCAAGCTCTATTTTTTTGTGAGCATTTTCTATGGGCTACTCTTTCTCTCTCCTCTTGCTATTTTTTGGTTTAGATGGAGCGTTACTATTTTTTGGAAGGTTGTGTAACTACCGCTTGGAAAGATTTTATAAAACCTGAAAGGAGGGGAAATTGGAGAAAAAAATTTTAATTGTAAGTTTAAGTATATTGCTGTTTTGTATGTTTGTTTCGTCTGTGACCTTAGCAAATGAACAACCAAGACCATCTCTGTATTGGTTGCATGATGATTTAGAAGGATGCGAGCCAGAAGCTGATTTTTCTCTTTGTAACTCGTCTACTGATACAAAGGATGTAGCTATAAATGTGGTAATAAATGCGACTGTTGTTAAGGGAAGTGAATATGTAGATACAATAGAATACAGCCCATCGTTCATAGATACTATTCCATCAGCGACATGTGTTCTGGTGCACCTAAAAATTATAACAAAGGCAAGTTGGAATTCAGCTCCACTTGGGACAGAAATAAAAGTTAAACTAGTTGTGACAGGTGAAGGAAACTGGCCTGAACATAATGCAGATGGGCATGTTAAGGCACATTATACTTACGAACAATGCGAACAAGGGGTTCAAATTGATGTAAGTGCTACGAAAATTGAATGGCAAGTAATAAAGCCAGGCACTTATGTAACTGCTGAGGGAATCAAATTCACAATCAAATCCAATGGAGAGATTGATATTAAGTTTATAGCGTCTAATCTGGTAAATTCAAGTGGTTCAGAAATAGAAATATGGTATGCTGTTGGTGATAATTTAGAAGCGGCAGAAACATTTGGGTGGAAAAAAAGCTTTACGATTTCTCTTGATCCAACTCCTCCATATGGTGTAACCATCAGGCTTTGGGGTAAGATTAAGGTTGAGGAGTGTGACAGGGCTTGCGAATATGAAAATAATCCCACTATCATTGTTTATCCTAAGGCTTAAAAATAAGGAGGTGAAAAATGAAAAAATTAAAGTGTTTGATGTTGACACTGCTCTTTCTGATAACATCAACATCTGCTTTGGCTATGAGTTTTCATTGGGCTCCGATGTCAATTGAACCAACAATTGATAAGGGTGGAAAAAGTGTAAGGTTTACAATAGATATCATAAATGAAACAATGGAGGAACAGTATTTTCAGATTCAAATTGCTGATCTAAAACAAAAAAGGGATGGAAGCTATGAAACTTTGGAAATGGGCAGTGTAGAATATTCCTGTGCTGAATGGATAGAAGTTTTGGGAGCTAGAACAATTTTCATTCCAGGTATGAAAGAAGGTAAAGAATTTGTTCTTAAACCATTGAATGAAATGAAGTTTAGTCTTATGGGAGGAGAACGGAAACAGATTCTTTTTGAGATTTCTACCCCAAAAGAAGCGAAAGGCGGATACTCTGCTGTTGTACTATGTGAGTCTATTCCAAAACCAGAGGAAGAATTAAAAGAAGAGATTCCAGAAGAACTGAAAGAAAAGCTAAAAGAAGGAGCTGAAATACGTAAGATGACGAGTATAATTGGCATGCAAGCATCAACTGTTATTTTGCTGACTGTTGGGAAACAGAAGCGACCGTCGAAAAAGGATATAGAATTTACAGGAAAGGTTGAACCAACAGAAGATGGAAAGGGAATAAAGATAATTGGTTCCTTAACAAATAAAAGTATAGGTCATATATTTGGGAAAGGAGAGTTAAGAATCAGAAGAAAGGGTGGAGGTAGGAAAGAGTATCCTCTTGGTTCTGGAAGGGGTGGCGTCTTGAGAGGTTTAACAGTTGATTTTGTGTCTGAATTCAAAAAAGCCATGCCTGGTGAATACAAGGCTGATTTAAGGATTTACTATGGTGCGAGAAGACCGATAGGAATTGAGATTCCTTTTTCTGTAGCCCGAGAAGGAGTAACAGGCAAAGAAGTAAAAACCATAGATTTTGATGTTCCAGATGTGATTGAAAAAACCCTTCCTCCGGGAGGACGTAGAGTATTCACCATACCTGTGATGAACTATGAGGCAGATATCATCCATGTGAAAGCTCGGCCAATAGCTTTTCGTTTTGATGAACATGGAGAGCTTATGTTGGAAGAAGAGGGAGCACTCTCAGCTCTATCACTAACTACCTTAGGATGGCCTTTAGATAAAGAAACTGGAGAATGTGAGTTTGATTTGAGGCCTGGAAGATGGAAAAGGGTGAGAGTAGAAGTGGATTTTAGTGATTTACCTAAGAGAACAAGTGGAGGTAGGTATGTAGGTATTGAATTTAGTGGAGAAAAAGAGGGTATAGGCACAACAATTTTAACTACTTCTGTTCTCCTAACAATGCCCGGAGAACTCAAGAAAAAAGGCGAGATTGTTGATATAAGGATATTTAGAGCAGAAGGTACAGGGTTCATGAATTTCTGGGTAGGTTTCAAAAATACAGGAAATATTCATTTCAGTCCAACTGGAAAGATAGTGCTCAGGAAATGGAATGAAAAATTAAATGTGGAAGGGGGATTTGAGGAATTTGCCGAAATCCCATTTGAAGAATTATCAGTGCCTATTCTACCTAACGATATAAGGTTCTTAAAAGCCACCTGTCCACAAGAGTTGGAACTGGGTAAATATTCTATGGAGATAAATATAGAAGGAACTGACGAAGCACTTAAAGTAAAGAGAGAATTTATTATCAAAAAATGAATGAAGGGGGAGGTGAAATATGGAATTAAAACTAAATATTAAGAATAGGAGGAGAAAGGTGAAAAAAGGTTTGTTAACATTTTTAGGTGTGTTGTTGGTTTCTCTTGCATCTGCGTCTTACGCCGCTGTTGATGTAGACAAGGTTATGGTCCAGAATATTTTTGAGGATGATATTGGATATATCTTGGAGCAAATAGCATTGGACACAGGAGTTGAGATTGAGGTAGATGAAGAAATTGTAGAGAGAAGTATCACTGTTGACTGGAGCGAGGGGGTGACACTTAAGGAGGCTCTGGATTATCTCTGTGGGGTGGAAAATGTTTGGGGTGTAGTAGATGATGTTGTGATGGTTGCACCAATAGATGAAGAAAATCCTACATTCCAAAAACTCTGTGGGGAGCCAGTTAGTTTTACGCTTTTGTATGTGAATTCAACAAAAGAAGCGTTGAATTTAATGGATGATTATTATGCCCGGTTCTGCAAAGCAGATGAAGAAAGAGGCAGAATAATTGTTCATGCTCCGCCAGATATAAGGAAGAATATTCAAGGGTATCTTGATGTTATTAACTCGCCAAGAGAGAAGGTTGTTCTGAAATCTAGTACTGTGTTCATAAAAACAAGTTCGTTAGGATCCCTTGGATTTGGTGGTATAAGTTACGAGTGGGGGTCAGCAATACCTATTGTGGATCGTCAGTTTGCTCAGATCATAACAGGAATCGGTGGTATATACGAAAGTGATAAAGCGAATAAGTTACGACTCGCAGTAGATATGTTGGTTGAGAAGGGAGTGGCTGTAAGAAAAGCTAACCCAACTGTTATAGGAGAAGAAGGAGCTGTGGTAGAGGTTGTGTTTACTGAAAAAACATGGCAACAAATTACACTTCCAGCTAGCAAAGATCAGTACTATTCCTATGAAATAAAAGAAATAGAGGCTCCTATAACTCTAAAAGCAACCCCCTTAGTAGATGGGGATATGATAGCATTAAAGGATTTGATGATCGGGGCAGCTACTTTTAGCAGAACAAGTCGTATGCCTGTTATAAACGAACAGATAATCCGGACAAGGGTTACATTGGAATCTGGTCAGACCATTATTGTTGGTGGATTAACACAGCAAACTAAGAAAAATCTATTGAAACAGATTCTACCCGGGAAGAAGTGGGAAAATGAGGAGATAGAAGTTTTAATCTTTATTACCCCACAAATCTGGACAGCAGAACTAGCAGAAAAGGAAACATTTCTAGAGAAGATCCTAGAGAAAAAAGTAGTAGTGGAAAAGCAAAAACAACTGTCTTTTGGAGTTGGATCTTGGATTTCTGCTTCTCTTTTTATATTCGAAGGAGACCTCTTCTTAAATAAGAATAACACAGGGAAACTTTTTGTTGGTGGCGGTAAAAATGATGATAGATATCTCTACTACGGCGGATTAGAAGGTACCTTGTGGGACCTCTTTGATCTTGGGGTTGGAGTGATAAACTCAGATACGTTGGCTAACACTGAGTTTATGCTTACTGCTGGGTTATCTATTGGAACTGATGATGTCCGATTAGAAGGTAATTATTTCTACCTTCCGAATGCACAGGATGAAAGCGGAGTTCGGGTAGCAATTGAATTTCGATTCTAAATTTGTACATTAATATAAATTGATTGTCTCTTGGAAAGACAATCAAATGGCGCGGAGTAGGGTCTTGATTATCAAGATTTTCTCCGCGCTTTTTAATTTGTAATAAATTCTTGCGATTCTAGACCCGTCCGCGGGCCTATGATCTGAGGTTATGACCTGTAGAGATTGGACTGGACTGTGGTCACATCAAAGTGTCTGCTTGTCTTTATTAAAATTTTAGGTAAAATAAAGTAATTAGGCAAAATAGATTTATCAATTAATAAAATGAAAAAAGGTTTTGAGAAAGATTTAATAAAAAATTTAAGTAAATTTTTCAAAAAAGAAAAGGAAGTTTTGTTTTGCTATTTATTTGGTTCAAGAGCTTACGGGAAGCCTATTTCAACGAGCGATATTGATTTAGCTGTGTATTTAGATGAGAAAAAATGCAGAGACCTTTTTGAAAAAAGATTGGAGCTGGTTTCTCAAATTTCTCAAATCATGCACAAAGATGTAGACATTTTAGTTTTGAATAATAGCTCTCCTTTTTTAAAGTATGTAGTTTTAAAGGAAGGAAAGTTAATTTTTGAAAAAGAAAAGGGTAAAAGGATTGATTTTGAGCTCCGAGCGATGAATGAGTATTTTGATTATA
>JAGGXV010000021.1 GCA_021162885.1 bacterium
AATGGAAGTTCTGAAGATTCCCGAAACTCAACCTATTGAGGCTAAAATTTTATCAGGTGCTATTGAAAAAGCCCAAGCCAGAGTTGAGGGACTGAACTTTGACTTAAGAAAGCACATTTTAGAATACGACGATGTCATTTCCAAACACCGAAACAAAATTTACTCTTTGAGAAAAGAAATTCTAAAGAAAGATTATCAGGATTTACGAGATTTTGTTTTTGATATTATTAAAAAAGAAATTGAAAAAATAATCGAGACAAACCTTACTGAAGCCGGCTTTGAAACAGAAGAAATTTTCGAAGAGACCAAAACAATTTTTCCCCTGCCAGACAAATTTCATTTTGAAATAAGTAAAATTTCTGATAAAGAAAAACTCTTTGGTTATTTAACAAATTTAGCCCAAAATTTTTTCCAGCAAAAAGAGGAAAAAGAAGGTAAAGAAAATATGGAAAAGATTTTGAGATTTTGTTGTTTGAGAACAATCGATATTTTTTGGTCAGAGCATTTGGACGAAATGGAACATTTGAAAGATTCAGTAAGATTGCGGGCTTACGGCGGCCGAGATCCTTTGGTTGAATACAAAACCGAAGGCCATCGTCTTTTCCAAGAACTTGAAAGTCTGATTGATTCTCAAATTGCCAGAACCATTTTTAAACTTACAATAAGGACTTAAAGAGTTCTCCTCCTATCTTAGAAACCTGCAACTTAAGAAAATAATTTTCCTCAAATGGGCGCGATCGCGCCGAAATGAGGAAAGTAGGATTGAAGGGAATTTGATTTATGTTATAGTTAAAAAATAACTTAAAATTATGGCAAAGAAAAATCAAGTTGCTTTAATAATAGTTATTGTTTTAGCTTTTTTTACTTTTAACTTAGCTTTCCCAAAGTATATTAATCAGGGGATTGACTTTTTAAATTCAAAATCTTTTTTGAGATTGCCTAAATTTCCCGAAGTTGCTTTTAAATTAGGACTTGATTTACAAGGAGGAACCCATTTGGTTTATCAAGCTGACTTGTCAAAAATTGAGAAGAAAGAAAGGAAAGAAGCGATGCAAGGACTAAGAGACATCATTGAAAGAAGAGTCAATCTTTTTGGAGTAGTGGAACCAAAAGTTCAGATTCAGGAAGGAAAAGAATTTGATCGGCTGATAGTTGAGTTGCCTGGAGTTAAAGAAGTAGAAGAGGCCATTCAAATGATAGGTAAAACTCCTTATCTGGAATTCAGAGAAGAAATAAAAGAAGAACCCTATTTCAAACCAACAAAATTAACCGGCCGCTATCTGAAAAAAGCTCTCCTGTCTTTTAATCAAACAACTTTTGAACCCCAAGTTCTTTTGGAATTCAATTCTGAGGGCTCTCGTATTTTTAAAGAATTAACTGAAAAAAATGTTGGCAAAAGATTGGCTATTTATATTGATGATGTTTTAATTTCAGCCCCGGTGGTTAGAGAACCAATTTCCGGAGGTAAAGCTCAGATCACCGGCAGGTTTAGCGTGGATGAAGCTAAGGAATTAGTTAGAAATTTGAATGCTGGTGCTCTTCCCGTGCCCATCAAATTAATTTCTCAAAATACGGTAGGTCCTATTCTGGGGAAAATTTCTTTGGAGAAATCTCTGAAAGCGGGAATAATCGGTTTTTTAGCAGTAATTTTATTTATGATTGCTTTTTACAGGATTCCTGGTTTTTTTGCCTCTTTGAGTTTAATAATCTACGCTTTCATTTTACTTTCTCTTTTTAAGTTGGTACCTGTCACTTTAACTCTAGCTGGAATTGGAGGGGCTATTTTATCGGTTGGTATGGCGGTTGATGCAAATGTTTTAATTTTTGAAAGAATGAAAGAGGAAAGAAAAAAAGGGGAGAGTTTTCAAAAAACACTTGAAATAGGTTTTTCTCGAGCCTGGCCTTCAATTAGGGACAGCAATTTAACCACTTTAATTGTTGCTCTGATTATGTTCAGTTTTGGCACAAGTTTTATCAAGGGGTTTGCAGTAACCTTGAGTTTTGGAATTTTAGTCAGTATGTTTTCTGCTCTGTTTATAACTAGGACCTTTTTGCAGAGTTTTGTTGGCACAAGGTTGGAAAAAATAAAATGGTTATGGGGTTAGAATAAAATTTTCAATTTTCAATCAATTCCCAATTTTCAATTATCGTTTGAAAATTAAATCATTGAAAATTCACCTGCCCGCTAATGCAAGTATAGCGTTGCAGACGGGTTGAAAATTGGTCATTGAAAATTGATAATTAATTTCATGTATATCCCTTTCATCAAACACCGCAAAATATTCTACCTAATTTCTGCCATCTTAGTTGGCTTATCAGTGATAAGCATCTTTGTCTTTGGCTTAAAATTTGGCATTGATTTTACTGGCGGAAGTTTGTTAACGATTGAATATAAAACTCAACCTCCAACTGTCTTGGAGATAAGAGAGAGTTTAAAAGGACTTGATTTGGGAGAGGTTGTTGTTCAGCCGGTAGGGGAGAAGGGAATTATTTTGAGAATGAAAGATATCTCTGAAAAAACCCATCAAGAAATTTTAGGAAAACTTAAAAAGCTAGGAGAAGTTGAAGAGGGTTCAGCAAGTTTCCAATCAATTGGGCCGGTGATTGGCAGAGAACTAACCAAAAAGACAAAAATTGTCGTCATCTTAGCTCTGATAGCCATCTTGCTTTATATTGCTTTCAGTTTCCGCAGGGTTTCCCGGCCAGTCAAATCTTATATTTACGGTTTAACCTCTCTGATTGCTCTCGGGCATGATGTTTTGATTCCTCTGGGTATATTTAGTATACTTGGTAAGTTTTTAGGAGTGGAAATCACCATTCCTATTATCACTGCCTTTTTGACTGTTTTTGGTTATTCTATTAATGATTCAGTGGTTGTTTTTGACAGGGTCAGAGAAAATCTTTTGCGGTTAAGAGAACCAACCTTTGATTTGACAGTTGAGAAAAGTTTGAACCAAACTTTAACTCGTTCTCTCAACACTTCTTTAACCACCTTATTTGTTCTTTTTGCCATATTTTTCTTTGGTGGGGAAACCCTGAAATATTTTTCTCTTGCTTTAATTTTAGGCATTGGCTTTGGTACTTATTCTTCTTTGTTTTTGGCCACCCCTCTTTTAGTCAGTTTCCTCCGCTTCAAAGAACGAAGATACCGAGAATAAAACAAACCACTACCTTTTTGTTGACAAGTATTTTTAGTTATGATTAAATAGGATAATATGCCACAAATAAATTATCAAAAAATTTGTCAAAAGGTCTTAGATAATTTAAATCAGAAACAGAAGGAAGTTATTGAGCGAAGGTTTGGCTTGGGCAATTTTCAAAAAAGAGAAACCTTGCAAGCCATTGGTCAAGATTTTGGGGTGACCAGAGAGAGGATTCGTCAGATTGAGAATGACAGTTTTTTTAGATTAGCAAGACAAAAGGAAAAAAGCGATTTAAAAAAAGTTTTCGCAGTTTTCCACGATTATCTTCGGCTCCAGGGAGGTTTAAAGAGAGAAGATATAATTTTAACTGACCTTGGACGGAACGATTTTCAAAACTATGTTTATTTTCTCTTGAACCTTGGTGATTCTTTTTTCCGCCAACCAGGAACCCAAGAGGTTTATCCTTTTTGGGCAGAAGATCAAAAACTCTTTAATAAAGCGGAAGCAGTTTTAAAAAGTTTGGTTGAGAAATTAGAGCAAGAAGGTAGACCTCTCTCAGAAGAAAATCTTCCAAAATTTACTCTTTCTACTTTAGAGATTGCCAAGAAAATTGAAAAAGGGCCCTTAGGAGGTTATGGTTTAATTTCTTGGCCCGAGATTAAACCGAGAGGAGTTAGAGACAGGGCTTACTTGGCTTTACAGAAGGCTGGTAGACCCTTACACTTCAGAGAGATTGCCAAACTTTCAAGCGAACTTGAGTTTGGGACACTTCCCTTTCAGAGCGAGAACCGAGAAGTTCTTCCTCAGACCGTCCATAACGAGCTTATTCGCGATGAAAGATTTGTTCTGGTTGGTAGAGGGATTTATGCTTTAAAAGAATGGGGATATGAGAGAGGGACAGTCAAAGATATTATTTCGAAAATCTTGAAAGAAAGCAGAAGGCCCCTTTCTCGTCAGGAGATTTTAAAAGAGGTTTTGAGGCAGAGATTTGTTAAAGAAAACACTATCCTTTTGAATCTTGCTGACAAAAATTATTTTCAAAGAGATTCCCAAGGGAGATACATCTTAAAAAATGCCTGATTTTTTATTTTTGGAACCAGTGGTTTTGATTTTAAATTTTTTCTGGAAGATCCTTAAAGTCTGGTGGTGGGCTATTTTGCCAATTATTCTCTTTCCTCCTCTCAAATTTTTATATCTCTGGTATATCCAAGACAAATGGAACTCCACTATTAAAAAAATAATGCTTGAGGTTAAAATTCCCGAAGAAGTTCCTCGTTTGATTCAATCAATGGAACAGGTTTTTACTGGTCTTCATGGAGCTCACGATGTTTTCACCTGGAAACAAAAATGGATTGAAGGCCAATTTCAACTCTCTTTGAGTTTTGAGATTGTCAGTATTGAAGGAGAAATCCATTTCTATATCAGATTACCAGAGATGTTCCGTGAGCTGGTTGAGTCAAATATCTATTCTCAATATCCTCAAGCAGAAATTTCTCAGGTTGATGACTATACCAAAAATGTTCCTCAAGATCTCCCTAACCAAGAGTGGAACATATTTGGTTGGGATATGGTAAACACTAAAGAAAGTCCTTATCCCATCAAAACTTATAAGGCCTTTGAAGAAGCACCAGGCACCCCAGAAGAAAAAAGGATTACTCCCTTGGCCGGACTTCTTGAGGGAATGGCTACTCTAAAAAAAGGAGAGCAGTTATGGATTCAGATTATTGTCAAACCAGTCAGGGAGGAAATCCCGTGGGTTGAGCAAGGGAAAAAAATTGTGGCCAAACTTGTTAAAAGGCCCGAAAAGCCAAAACCAAAGTCAATAATTGGGGAAGCGTTGCGGGTTTTGATTACTGGCAAACCTCCTTATGAAAAAGAAGAAAAAACACCAGAAATTATTCCCCCAGAAATGAGATTAACTCCAGGAGAAAGAGAGATTGTTAAAGGAATAGAGGATAAAATTTCCAAAGTTGGCTATTATTCAAATATTAGAGTTATTTATCTTGGTAAGAGAGATGTCTTTTTTAAACCGAAAGCCAGAATTGCTTTTGGTTTTTTTAAAGAGATTTCCACTGAAAATCTTAATGGTTTAAAACCCTTTAAAAAGACCTTTCCCCGAGTGGAATGGATTTTTCCAAAAAGGAGAGTCTATTTAAGAAGCAGAAAACTCTTCCGGAGATATTTAAGGAGGCTGCCGCCTTTGTATCCTCGAGAGCCTGCCTATCCCAGTGAAAACGGAAGGTTTATCTTAAATACTGAAGAATTGGCAACCTTGTATCATTTCCCTGGTAGATTGGCCGCTCCCGCTCCGGGAATTTCCAGAATTGAGGCTAAAAAAGGAAGACCACCAACTATCCCCACCGGGTAAAATTATGAATTATGAATTATGAATTATGAATTATGAATAGTGAATTTTGATACCTATGGAAATAAACTATTTCGGAGTAACAACTTTCCGTAATCAGAGAAAGAAATTCGGGATAAAACTTGACGATCGTCGAAGGCATGTTTATGTTGTTGGAAAAACTGGCATGGGCAAAACCGAACTTTTAAAAAACATGGCTATTCAGGATATAAAGCAAGGAAACGGAATTGGTTTTGTTGATCCTCATGGTGAGGCAGCCGAGGAACTTTTAGATTTTGTTCCTAAAAATAGAATCAAAGATGTGGTTTATTTTAATCCAGCTGACTTAAATTTTCCCATTGCTTTCAATGTTATGGAAAAAGTTGATGTTGAACACCGACATTTGGTTGCCTCTGGCTTGATGGGAGTTTTCAAGAAAATTTGGCCTGATGTCTGGTCAGCAAGAATGGAATATATTTTAAATAATTCTATATTAGCTTTACTTGAATATCCTGGTTCAACTCTATTGGGAATTAATCGAATGTTAGCTGACCCCGACTATCGGAAAAAAGTAGTGGATGAAATTACCGATCCGGTTATTAAAGCATTTTGGATTCGGGAATTTGCCAGATACACTCAAAGATTAGAGGCAGAAGCAACCGCAGCCATTCAAAATAAAGTTGGTCAGTTTATTTCTGCTCCCTTAATCCGCAACATTGTTGGTCAAACTACCTCTTCGGTTGATATGAGAAAAGTAATGGATGATGGGAAGATTTTGATTTTGAATTTGTCAAAAGGTAGAATAGGAGAAGATGCTTCAAAGCTCTTGGGAGGGCTTTTAATCACTAAGTTACAACTGGCAGCAATGTCTCGAGTGGACACTCCTGAATCCCAAAGAAAGGATTTCTTTTTGTATGTCGATGAATTTCAGAATTTTGCTACCGAGAGTTTTGTTAATATTTTATCAGAGGCCAGAAAATACAGGTTGTCTTTAATTTTGGCTCATCAATATATCAGTCAGATGGAAGAGACAGTGAGGGATGCTGTTTTTGGAAACATCGGAACCTTGATTTCATTCAGGGTTGGAGCAGAAGATGCTGAATATTTAGAAAAGGAATTCTCTCCAGAATTTAGTGCTCAAGATTTAGTTAATTTGCCAAAGTATCAGATTTATTTAAAATTAATGGTAGATGGAGTGGCAGGGAGACCTTTTTCAGCTCAAACTTTGCCTCCTTTTGAAGCTCCAGAAAAAACCTTTCGTCAAGAAATCATTAAAAACTCAAGAGAAAGATACGCTACCGCCAGAAAAACGGTCGAAGAGAAAATTGCCCACTGGACTGGCGATTATGTTTTAAAAGAGAAAACTCCAACCACCGAAGTAGAACTTTATGATGCCAAGTGTCAGAAGTGCGGTAAATGGACAAAAGTTCCTTTCAAACCTTTGCCAGGAAGACCGGTTTATTGTAAGAGCTGTTTGAAGAAAATTGAAAAAGAAGA
Source organism: bacterium (assembly GCA_021162885.1). Taxonomy (GTDB): domain Bacteria; phylum Patescibacteriota; class Minisyncoccia; order Minisyncoccales; family CG1-02-41-26; genus JAGGXV01. The sequence goes on from JAGGXV010000021.1 coordinate 6,985, forward strand.
AGAAAAAGAAGAGCTTTCCACAGTTTCTCTGGAAGACCTTCTTTTGCGACCTTCTATTTCTTTTTCTGGTAAAGGGTCAAAAAAGAAAAAAGTTGAGGAAGAAAAACCATCGGAGAAAAAGGAAGCGGAAAAAGAAGAATTAAAAAAAATTCTCCGAGAAACCATGGAGGAGCAAAAAAAAGAACAAAAAAGTGAAGGTCCTCAAAAAAAAGAGTCGAAGAAAAACCCAAAAAGAGGCAAGATTGAGCCAGGCCAGACCATAAAATTTTAAAATTATGAAAACTCTCAGAGATTTTAATTTTAGAGAAAAAAAAGTTCTGGTCAGATGCGATTTTAATGTGCCCATAGAAAAAGGCAAAGTTTTTGATGATTTTAAGATCCAGAGAGCTTTGGAAACCATTAATTATCTGAAAAATTCAGGAGCTAAGATAATTTTGATTAGTCATTTGGGAAAGCCAAATGAGAATAAAAAAGAAAAAATAAAAGATAAAAAATATAGCTTAAAACC
>JAGGXV010000005.1 GCA_021162885.1 bacterium
ATCTCATATTTTTTGCCTGCCAAGTAGAAATATCTTTTATTCCAGATAGTCCAAAATAAATTAAAAGGACTATAGCTATCATTGGCGAAACAAAAACCAGATTATAGAGCAAAAGCCAAGGAAGAGTTTTTAAAAGACAAAGAGCAGAAAGCATTCCTCCGCAAATAATATAAGGCCCTATGGTGCAAGGAAGTAAAAATATAGTCACAAACACTCCCAGCAAAAAGGCACCTTTTGGACTGGTTATTTTTGAAACAAATTTGTCTACTTTTGGAGTCACCTTGCAGGTTCTTTTTGACTGGAAAAAATCTCTTAATTTAAAAGCGCCCAAAGTTAAAGCTCCAACCGCTAAAATTTTATAAAGCCAAAGCCGGACAAAAGTTAGCGACTGAGCAATCTGAAATGATTTAATAATCACTAAACCATAGATTAAATAAACAATAAAAACTGAAAAAACAAAAGCCAGCCCAGCAAACAAAATGTTTCTTCTATTTTTTGGATTGTAAGTCATAATAGCCAAAAGCATCAAAGCCAAAACAGCCAAAGCGCAAGGATTAACTGCATCAACCGCAGCTAGCGATATAACTTTGAACAAAGTAAGATTTGGTTTGATTTTTTGAGGAAGAATGTTTTGAGAAACTTGAGCTCCCAAAGGAGGAGCTGCTTGATTTCCTGGATTTTCTCCATTCCACTGGAAAACCCAGTCGTCAATTTTAATTGCTTTTTCAAACTCCCGGAATCTGCCAGAAAGAGCAACTTTTTTTGGCTTTATCTTTTCAAATTTAATATTTTTCAAAGTTTTGCTTATGTCTTCACTCAAGAGTAAATTCCTCAATAAATCGCTATCTCCTTTATCACCTTCTTTTATCAAAATTCTCTCTCCTCGCCAAATTTTTGGCAAACCCGGCAAAGAAGCAACATCTAACCCAGAGAAAGCAACTTGACTTCCATCAATTAAAGAACAGCCATTTGAATTCAGCGTTTTAATTTTGTTCTCTGCCTTATCTAAAATCGGTCGGTCGCCGATGATATGATTATCTTTGCTAAAAATTATTAAAGGAATGCCCAATCCGGAATTATATCTTGAGTTATATTGGTAAAGCAGGGGTGCGTTAGCGCTTTTTTGATAAATTTCATACTCAACAATAATCAAATTAGAATCCTTTTTGAGTAATTCATCTAAAACTACTGGGTCAGTCCTGGCACAATGAGGACAACCTACCCCCGTAAAATAAACAGCGCAAATGTAATTCTCTTGAGCTTGAGAAAAATCCCCAAGAAAAATACCTGTTAAGCTTATAATTAAAAAACTTAAAATTAAAATTTTTGAGTTAAACATAATTCTTCTAAACTAAACCTGTGATATTTAATAATTCTCCCCTAGAATAAGCTTCTACTATTTTTTTTGAATAAGGGATTTCTTTTTCAATTTTTATCTTATATTTTTTGGCAATTTTTTCAACTTTTTGCTTTTTTCCTAAATCTGCTTGGTTTAAGATAATTTTCGTTGGAATTTTTAATTTCTTACACAAATCTAAAATTAAATTCAAATCATGAGCACCCATCGGAGTAGGCTCGGTCACGACATAAGCTAAATCACAATTCAAAAGGGCTTGAATTACTGGACAATGGGTGCCAGCAGCACTATCAAAAAAAACAACCTCGGCTTTAACTCTTTTAGCCAACTTCAAAGCAAACTCCTTGACTTGAGCAACCACCGGCCCCGTCTCTTCTAATCCAGCTTTAGCCTCTCCAGTTATTAGATAAAAGTTTTGAATTTTGAATTTTGAATTTTGGAATTTATTTGGAATTTGGAATTTGGAATTTGGAATTTTATTAAGGTATATTTTCCCGATTTCTTCTTTCTCTGGTTTTATTGCTCCAAATGGACATATTGCCCAACAAGCTCCACAACCAGAGCATAAGTCCTCAATAAAAATTGGGTATTTCCCTCGAGGTTGGAAAATAGCGTTGCTACGGCAAGTCCTAGCGCACAACCCGCATTTTTTGCACTTCTCTTTAATTAATTTTGGAAATTCAGCAAAAACTTTTTTAATTGGCCTTTTTAGTTTTTCTCCCAATAACAAATAGTCATTTGGGCATTCAACATCGCAATCTACAAAAACTATCTTTTTTCCTTCTCTTAAAAATTTACCTGCTAACAAACAGGCAATTGTACTCTTGCCCACTCCGCCTTTACCTCCACTAACAGCGAGAGTTTTTATTTTATTAACTTTCTTATTCTGTTTTCCCATCTTAAAAAATATCCTCTTTGGCTAAATCTTTTAGTTTTCCTTTTTGAAAAAGATTTATATTTTCTTTGATATTCTTTTTAACTGCTTTTTTTGTTTCTATCTTATAACTTTTAAATAAATTGAAAGCCCTAGGTCCCAAACTAAAACAAATCACTACATTAACTCCCAACCCCTTTAAAAAATCAGGAGGTAAAATTGCTTTTCCTTTTACTTCTGGATTGGGATAAATCTCAAAATTTTCTTTTTCGGTATTAAAAATTAAAAAATTTTCTGCTCTCCCAAAATGGAAAGCAAGTTCATCTTCTAACCTATCTCCATTGGTTGGAAGGGCTATTTTCATATTCTTTTAAGATATCTTTTAATTTTTTATTTTCGGGAATAATTTCAACTTCTATGCCGAAATTTTCCAAACTTTGTTGTGCGTTAGGACCAATATTTTGAGTCAAAACTTTATCTGCTCTAACTGCTTTGGCAAATCTTGCACCTTTTGGAGAATCTTTTTCAAAATAAGGATTCTTTAAAACTTTTTTTCTTGAAATTTCCTTATTTTTTGAATCAATTATCAAATACCACTCTGCCCCGAAAATTTTATTAATTCCCTTCTCTATTTCTTTCCCGACTAATGGAATAATTATTCTCTGGCCCACTTTTTTAGGTCCAATTTGCTCAAAACCTTCCAATTCCCCTATTCTTTTGCCAAGTTTTGGCAAAACAACTGTTCTTGCCATATCGTAGGCCTCAATAGAAATAACAATTTGTTTCAATTCTGTTATATTCTTCAGTAATCTTTCTTCTAAAGTTTCGGTTATTTTCTGAACTTTCCCAACTTTTAATTTTGGGGGTAGTTTAATTTTGATTTCAGCGAAGTTGTAAGCTCCGATTTTTCTGGTTTTCAAATCAGATATTTCTACTTGATGGGCTCTGCAGATTTTTCTAATCCGTTCTTCAATATCTTTATCAGCAACATCCAATAAAGAATCGGTAATTTCTTTTCCTATGCGGAAAGCCTCAAAAAGAATATATCCCCCAATCCCTAAAGCCACTATGGCGTCAGCAAAACTAAAATAGCGAATTAAAAAAAGACCGCCCAAAACGCCAACTGAAGATAAGGCATCCGCTCTGGAATGCTCAGCGTCAGCTACTAAAGAAAGGGCCTTGTGTTTTCTTCCGTAATAAAATTTTAATCTGGCTAAAAATTCGGTGACGGCAATTGAAATTATAACCACCAAAATTGCCCCCAGAGAAAGTCGGACAACTCCGCCTCCAAAAAATCTTTCAAAAGCTTCATATAAAATCCAAATCCCAGAAATTGCTAAAAGTATGGCTACCAAAAAACCAGCCAAACTCTCAGCCCGGTAGTGACCATAAGGATGCTCTCTATCCACTGGCTTTCTAGCGGTTTTTAATCCTAAAAAAGTAATAAAGGAAGAAAAAACATCCACTCCCGAATGAATTCCATCCGCTATTAAAGCTACAGAACCAATTAAAAAACCAAAAATTAGCTTGGAAATCCCCAAGCCAAGATTTAAGAGCGTGCTAATTATTGAAACTGTTTGAGGATTCATAAAGTTTATCCCGTTAGAGACTACAAAGTCTCAAGGAAAAAGGTAATACAAGATAGAGATTCTGAACAAAGGAAGTCCTAACGGGGTTTATCTTATGCCACCTCTTCTTCGACCACCAGGACCTCCTCGGCCGGGAGGTGGTCCCATTCCAAAATGGCCAGGAACCGAAGGAGCTTGAATTTGGGATAATTTATTTTCTTTCCACATCTTAAAAACCTCCTTAACAGAAATCCCAGGGGGTCCTAAAAAAACTTTAATTTTACTAGCCATTAAAGCCCCAAAAGCATTTGGTCCAATATTGCCGGTAATTAAAACCTCCACTCCCTGATTCACAATTTGTTGGCTGGCTGCAATACCTGCCCCTCTCATCGCACCCATTCCAGAATTAGGTAAACTTTCTCTTAAATTTCCATCTTCATCCAAAACCAAAAAGTACTGAGCCCTGCCAAATCGCGGATCAATTGGAGAATCCAAATTTGGACCAAGTGAGGTAATACAAATTTTCATAATCTTACGAATTACAAATTTCTACGAAAATACGAATACTATTTTATCGCTCGCGGGTCATTGGACTTCCGCATTTTTCGCACTTTAAAGTATAACAAGGTACTCCTCTTTGATGAGGAACTTTTTTTCCGCAATTGGGGCAGACACAATTTCCACCAGGGCCCAAACCAAAACCACCAGCTTGACGGCCTCGACCGCCGCCTCTACCCAATCCTCGACCCGTTCCTGGACCCTGACCGGCGGGCCCAGTACCATTTCCAAATGGCGACATAATATGTTTTATAGTTTATTAAAATTATTCTTCTTCGACTTTTATTTTTTTGGAACCTTTAAGGTCTCCGAGCCGTTTTTCAATGGCTTTTATTTCTTCTTTCAAGTCTTTAAGTTCTTGAGTTAAAATTTCTTTTTCTTGGTCTGAAGTTAATTCTGGCCCATAAGGAGGGTAAATTTGACCACCAAAAGCCGGCAAACCAATGCTTGCCCTCCACCAGCCGGGTAAACCAGTTGCTCTTGCCCAGTTCCTCCAACCTCTTCCACGACCAAACCAACCAATCCCCCAATATCTTCTAAAATAACGACCGCCAAATGGATTTAAATATCCCGGCACACCATATCCTGCGCAATAACCCGCTCCTCTTCCAGTCATCGGCCCAAGACCTTGAGGTCCAGTTCCATCTCCAAAAGGCATACGATTAGTTTGTAGTTTATAGTAAGTAGTTTGTAATAAATAGTATCGACCTTTCTATTTTGAATATATACCCAAAAACTACCATTGTCAAGTCCTTTCCCTCATTTCTATTATTCTTGACGATCGTCCAAAATTATTGAATTATTCCTCCTCCTAATAGTTGTTCTCTTTTATAAAAAACTACTGATTGGCCAGGAGTTATTGCTCGTTGAGGTTTAACGAATTTTAGATGGCAGATATTAGGTTTTAAATGATAGATAGTAGCAGATGAAGCTCGGTGGCGATAACGAATTTTTGCTTTTATTGTTAATGGCAGTTTTGGCTCGCTGCCTGAAATCCAGTTAACTTTTTCAGCTATTAACTCTTTTTTCTTTAAATCTTTTTCATTTCTGCTGACAATTAAAATATTATTTTTTACCTCTTTTTCTACCACATACCATGGCCCTCCTGCAATTCCCAGGCCTTTTCTTTGTCCAATAGTATAAAACCATAACCCTTGATGTTCGCCAATCACTTTACCTTTCAGATCTACAATTTTCCCTGGTTTTGGTTCAAGATATCGCGCCAAGAACTCTTCTAAGGTAGTTTGAATAAAGCAAATTTCTTGAGATTCTGGCACATCCAGCACTGGTAACTTGAATTTTTTAGCCAAATCCCCAACTTCTTTTTTAGTATAATCCCCTATTGGAAACAAAATATGTTTTAATTGTTTCTGATTCAATTGCCACAAAAAATAACTCTGGTCTTTTCCTTTATCTTTTGCTCTCAGTAATTCGTAATTTTTTATTTTTAAGTTTTTATTTTTTATTTCGCGCTTGCGCGCGTAGTGGCCGGTAGCTACAAAATCTGCCCCCAAAGCTAAAGCTTTTTCCAACAAAACCCCAAATTTGATTTCTTTGTTGCAAACAATACAGGGATTGGGAGTTCTCCCTTTTTCATATTCTCTCAAAAAATAATCAACAACTCTCTTTTTAAATTCCTTTTCGAAATCTAAAACATAAAAAGGAATGTTAAGAATTTGAGCCACTTTCCGAGCGCTTTTTTCAGAACCCCTTAAAGAACCAGGATAAAGTTTCATAAAAACACCCATTACATCAAATCTACCACTCTCAAAAGAAGCGGAGATCGGCTTGCCGCCTTTTTTCAGCAAAGCTGCTGCGACCGAAGAATCAAGACCACCCGACATAGCTATCACCACTTTTTTCATAAAGTTAAAAATCCATTGACAATTAAATTGGTTGCTTCCTTCTCACTCAATCCTCTCATTCGTAAGTAATTTAATTCTTCTTCAGATATTCTTCCAATTGAGGCTTCATGAGTTATTTGGGCTTTCTTATTCTTGCAAAGTAATTCTGGTACTAAAGAAATTTTTGATCCCTCATCTAAAACTAATCCTTGACAATCAAGATGCCCTTTACTTTCTGCGCGAGCCTCAATTTTAGAATGGGCTGAAACTTTACTGGCTTTTCCTGCCACTAATCTAATTTGAACTTGCCCCGAAGCTTCCTTCTCTTTTAGAATTAAATTATCTTTGATTTCTGTTTCGGTTCTTTTACAATTTGCCACAATCTTTGCCTTACAACTGGCTCTGGCAAAAAGATTAAATATTGTTTTTATTTTTAGTTTTTTGGGGGCGGATAAAGTTTTGTAAACATAATCTAATTTTGAATTTTTTTCTAAGAAAAATTCATAGCAGGAATTAACAATATCTTTTTCTCCCCAGAAATGAAAATGCCCGTATTTTAACGAAGAACCTTCTTTTAAAATAATTTTGCCTCCTGCATTGTGAACTCCCAACAGATTTTTATTTACTGCTTGGCAGATTCCTTGAAATTTAATATTTAAATTTTTCTCAATAATTAAAAGGTTTTGAAGGTTCTGGGTAATATTTTTGTCACAGAGAAAAACACAAGTGAAAAGAGGAAAATTTACTTGTTTTTTGAGCCAAATAAAATAACCCTCTTTTGGTTTTTTGGAAAAATATTTTCTGGTCCAATTATATTTTTCCCAAGCTCCGGGACTAGTAAGAATAGTTACTCCTTCTACTTGAAAAATATTTTTTACTTTGTGGTCAATTTGTAAGTAGTTTGCATTTTTTACACTTTTCATAACCATACTTTTTAATAACTCTTAAAACTTTTTTGTAATCTTTTTCTCTGCAAATAATCTTCCCCAAAACCATCACATTGGTGATTTTTGGGTTCAAAAAATTTAAAATAGCTCCGGAATGAGTGATTAGTAAAACCGAGGTTTTTTTATCAATAAATTCTTTTTTTATTATTTTAGCCACTTTCTCCAACCTCTTTAAATCCAATCCCGAATCAATTTCATCAAAGATTACAAGTTTTGGGTTAAGGGCTAAAACCTGCACCAGTTCCGATATTTTTTTCTCACCCCCAGAAAAATCTAAATTTACATCTCTTTCTAATAAATTTCTCCCATCAGGAATTTTACCCTTCACCAATTCTTTGGCGGAGAATTGGGAAATTTTTTCTAGTAACTGAATAAGTTTTACTCCTTTTATTGCAGGTGCTGACTGAAAAGCCAAAGTCATTCCCAATTTTACTCTTTTTTCTGGGGCTAATTTTGTAATTTCTTTTCCCTCAAAAAAAATCTTTCCTTGAGTTACTTTATATTTTGGATTTCCTAATATGATTTGCCCAAGCACAGTTTTCCCAGAACCGTTTGGACCAAGCAGCGCCTGAACTTCTCTCTTTTTTATTTGAAGATTAATTCTTTTCAATATTTCTTTCCCATTGGCTTGAACTTTTAAATTTTCAATTCTCAATAAATCTTTTTTCATAATGAGATGTTTAACATCGGGTGTTAAACATTTTTAGTTTTTGCCAAAAACTCACTCTATCTAAAATTAGCTTTCCATTTAAATGGTCTATTTCTTGTTGCAAACAATGAGAAAAAAGCCCAGAAGCTTCGACTTCAAATTCTTTTCCTTTTTCATTTTTTGCTCTAACTTTTATTTCTTTCCATCTTTTAATTTTCAGAAAAACTCCCGGCACACTCAAGCATCCTTCCTCTGAAATCTCCTTTCCTCCTTTTTTCTTTAAAATTTCTGGGTTGATAAAAACCATAGGACCTTCCCCAATATCAACCACGATTATTCTTTTCAAAACCCCTACTTGAGGAGCAGCCAAACCAACTCCTTTATTTTCATACATCGTCTCAAGCATATTCTTTATCAATTCTCTCTCCTCATCTCCTATTTCTCTCACCCGTTGGGCCCTCTTTTTCAAAACCGGGTCGGGATATTTTTTAATTTCTAAAATCATAAACAATTTAATATAATTCTTCTTCGCCCGTTTCAATAAAGGTTGAAGGATCTTTTTGGTTCTGATAAGAGGTTTCCAGCCAAGCCAGGGGTCGGGCTACCCTGGAAAGCCGAAATTCATCTAAAATCCCAGAAAAAGTATAACTTTTCCAAACCTTCTCTTGATAAATTGAGGATTCTCTGTAATATCTTCCAATTTCAGCAAATTTCTCTTCCCGCCTTAGGGGTTCTTTTCTATGACTTATTTTTATTGAGGTTTCTTTCCCGTTAATAAACAAAGTCATCTGTTTTTCTCCAATCACTCCAGCAACAAAATTCCATTGATTTAATTCTAAAGGATTCTCAGAAATAATCTTTTGATCTCTAATCCCAAAGGAAGTTTCAGAAAGAGAAGTTACTAATTGCCAAGGCCCAGAATCACTTCCCTCCCAACCGAAAATTCCTCGTTTTTTATATTCTGCACCTTCCAAACCAAAAATCTTTTCTTTTTTATCCCCCCGAACTTCAGAGGAAGCGGCCTTTTTCTCTCCCTTGGGACGAACCCAAATCTGAAAAGTCAAATTCTCAACCTGATAAAAACTTTCTTTATTTCCTAAATTTAAATAATCGTCTCGGCCATCAAATTTGACTCCCCGAAATATTTTGCCTTCAGCTCCCTGCTCTAATCCTCCTTCAGGAATCCCGTCATTGCCGTTTGCTGTAGCATCGGTGGTTGTTCCAAAAGTTTCCTTGAAGTGATGAACCATTAAAAAATTCTCATCCCAGGTCTCTTTGTCATTAACCTGAATTGCCTGGGGATTGCCATAGTAAAGATAAATTTCATTATCTTCAATTATTGAAAGAGAAGGAACTTTAACCCAAACTATAAGTTCCCCAGTTTGAGAATCATATTTTTCTATTTCTCTTTTCAATAAAGTTTTTCCATCAGAACCTGTAAACAAAATATCAGTACCATCTGATTTCGCCCTCTTAGCTAGATTTTCATCTTTTAAATAAATCAAAACTGGGAAATTCTCCAAATCACCAGCTACTTTCTCCTTGGGGATTTTTATTCTTTTTCTGAATTTCCAAGCTGAATTGAACCAAGTTGCCTCCCCTAACTTGCCAGTAAAAATATTCTTCCCCCGCGGAGAAAAAACCTGATAAATTTTTTTCCTTTTCTCCAAGGTGACATAAATCTTATATTCTTTCCCCCCATCAGCAGTTTTGTAATGATAGCAAAAAATAGGATTGGCTGGGTCATAAAAAGGGTCTTGGGGAATCTCCTGAATATAATGTTTCATTTCCTGCCAAAACGCACCCTTTAATTGAGCATCTTTTTCTAAACACTGCCATTCTGAAACTTGGGGATATTTTTTGTTTTCTTGAAAATAATTTTCAAGAGCCTGTTCCAGAATCTTGACATTTTCTATCCGTTGTCGGTCCCTGATTTGAACTTGAAGCCCCCGAAAGAAAAAGAAAATAGCCAAAAACAAAATAGAAATAACGAGCAAGTAAGCCAAGATTTCTAAAAGAGAAAATTGTCTTTTTTCCAGAGGTTTTTCAATCATAATTTGTTAAGAGATTTTTTACTTCTCAAAATTTTCTGATACCTATATATATTATACTACCTCCAAAAACTAAAATCTTCACCATAGATTTGCTTTAAAATTTGAAAATCTTTTTTTAGGATTTCTTTCATATTTGGGTTGTAGGTGGCAGTAGCAGGGTGATAAAAAGGGATAATCTTTATAGATTGAAAAAGATCCTTAACCTCAAAAACTTTTCCATGAATTTTGCTAATTGGTTGAATTTCATCTTTAAGTCCAAATTTTTCCATTAAAAATCTCATTGAATATCTGCCCAAAGGACAGATAATTTTAGGAGCGATAATCTCAATTTGCCGCACTAAATAAGGAGTGCAAGCTTTGATTTCTTCTGGTTTTGGGTCCCGATTTCCCGGTGGACGACATTTGAGGAGGTTGCATATGTAAACATCTTCTCTTTTTATATCTACCGACTCCAGCAATTCATCTAAAACTTTCCCTGCAGCCCCAACGAAGGGTTCTCCCCTTCGGTCTTCCCAATATCCCGGAGCCTCCGAAATAATCATTAAATTAGCATCCGCTGGTCCAATTCCAAACACTACCTTTGTTCGTGTCTTATACAACGAGCAACGCCGACATTCTTCCACTTCCTTTTTGAGTTCGTTAAGGAGTTGAGTTTTGTTCATCGAAGTCATTTCGATTTTGAAAATATAAATCGACCTGTTTTTTTAGAACGGTGAATCAGATTTTTCTTTACACGCATATATCGCCATTTCCCCATACATTCTCTGGAACAAATAGGTATGCTATTAATTTTAAACCACCACCTTGGTCTATATATTTCTTTTCCACAAACAGCACATTCCACAAATTTTCCAGTTTGCCTTGCCAAAATCCTGCAATGTTCAGAACAATATTTTTTGGAACATCCTCTGTACTGTTTAAACCGTCTATAACAAATTGGACATTCTTTAACTATAATTTTCTTGCTTTTTCTCTTGGGCAATCTTACTTTTGCCTTTTTAAACCAAGCATAGATAGTCCTCGGATAGATATCAAATTTTTCAGCAATTTCTATGGCTTTATATTTCTTAATCAACTTCTGCAATATTTTCTGCATTGGCATATTATATTCTCTTTCTATCTCTCTATACTTTACTATTCCCTTTGGTCCTTTTAAGACACTCTTAAAAATTTTTCTTGCTTTTATTTGCCTCTCATATTTTCTATCTAAATATAAATCAGATTTTTTCAAATTATCATATAAATATTGAATAATTTTATATGCATTGTGGCAATAATATTCAAGTGAATAACAAGTGCTTATTCTATGATTTTTAGTTATTTTTTTTCTGGTTCTAAGATTCTTTGTAGTTAAAATGAGATGTTTATTCAGACTTTTTGACAATCCTTCTAAAAACTTAAGGCTTCCATTTGAGAAACCTACTGAAATCTCTCTTCTTTCTTTTCTTGTATAAATCCAACCATCACCATCCAAAAACCCTCTGATAAAATCTCTAAGGAAGGCTTCAGGAACATTTGGGAACTGACAAGTTTTAGTTTTATTTGGAGTAATTCCTAATTTTTGAATATCCTGCAAGATAGTCGGATTAGAAATTCTTAATCGGAATGAATTCTTTCTTTTCTTAATTGGATAACTTGATTTCATCGCTTTACTTATTTTTTTCAATAATTCAACATCGTCTTTTAAATCCCAAGCAAGCGCACAATAATGAATGTTACCGTCAGCAAAAGTAAAACCTAAAATATAAGCCATCTGAGAATTCCAATGCTTAAAAAAATCTTGATTAATCTTATATTTCAATCTACTTGGATTAATAGGATTTTTCCTAAGATAAAGTTGCATATTCACGAAAAGAAAAGAGGAGTTATTGGTTAAACCCAGTATGACAACTTCGACAAGGTTTTCTAAAAAAAATAATGTCGCGAAAAGAGTCGAGGTTGCTCTACTGGGTAGATTTTAGCACTTTTCTTGCTTTTTTTAAAGAAAAAGGTTAACTTAAACTAAAGCAAATTAAAAAAACTATTAAATAAGGAGTGATAACAATGGGAAAGATAGAAAAAGGAATTACTATAATTTCTCCCTCTTATACCAAACCAGGCCTTCTTTTAAAGGGGTTTAGATTTCCGTTTTTAACCGGAGCTCAAATTGCTGCCTGTGCTTCCCAATATCCTTATCGAATAATGGACGAAAATATCGAACTATTAGATTGGGAGAAAATAGAAAATTCAGATTTAGTAGCAATAAGTTTGATGACAGTCAATGCTCCTCGAGCTTACCGAATCGCAGACCAAACAAGAGCAATGGGAATTCCAGTAGTCTTGGGAGGTTCTCATGCCTCTATGTTGCCTAGAGAAGCAATACAACATGCTGATGCGGTAGTAATCGGAGAAGCAGAGCAAACTTGGCCAAAATTGTTAAGAGATTTCGAACACAATAATCTCCAGAAATTCTATAAAAATGAACATTTGATTGACCCTGCTACAATTCCTTTTCCCAGAAGAGATTTACTCTCTGATAAATATAATTTTTCTGCTATGCAACTTACCCGAGGATGTCCCTACAATTGTTATTTCTGCTCGGTATCCAGATTATTTGGAAAGAAATATCGAACCAGACCTATCACTCATATTCTGGAAGAACTAAAACAAATAATAAGTCAGGAAAAAATTTCCTGGTGGCGAAAGGGTATGGGTAAAGTTTGGAAAGAATTAAAAAAACCGGTGGTAATTTTCTTGGATGATAATATCTTCGGCCGACCAAGTTATGCCAAAGAGTTATTTCGAAAGCTAATTCCTTTCAAGTTTCTCTGGGGGAGTCAATCCACAATGAACATTGGCCAAGATGAAGAAGCTCTAGAATTAGCCGCTGAAAGTGGGTGTAGAGCATTGTTTATAGGCTTGGAAAGTATCAATCCAACTACCCTCAAAGAAATGGGGAAAAATCAAAATAAAACTGAATTTTACGAACAGACAATTCAGAAACTTCACAAATATGGCATTTCAGTTATAACTGCTTTCATTTTTGGAGCTGACTCTGACTCCAAGGAGGTCTTCAAGCGAACTGTAGATTTTGCAAAAAGAATTAAGGCTGACCTAGCCCAGTTTACGATTTTAACTCCCTTACCCGGAACCAAACTTATGGAGATATGGGAAAAGGCAAAGAGGATAATATCCAAAGATTGGTCTCTCTACGACTTTGGTCGCCCTGTAGCTAAACCTTTAAATATGACAATTGAGGAATTAGAAAAAGGAACTCAATGGGCTTGGAAGAAATTTTACTCGCTGGAGTCAATGTTAATAAAGAGGTTTCCTTTAAATGATTGGCAGTGGATGAAAAATTTTCAAACGTCCCCTCAAACTGCTTTACTCCGACTCTTGTTTTACGGAGGAGCAAATCGTGTTTTCCGAAAACAAATAAAGCGGCATTTAGCGTTTCAAGAAAGTCAAAGTTAAAAAATTAAAAAGAATAAAAATTAAAGTCCCTCCTGACTCTTTTTAAAGAGCAGGAGGGATATTTTATTTTTTACCGAACATTAACTCGTACTCTTTTCTATTCTGTCTTCGATGATTTTCAATAACTTTGCTCAATTGGATGTTTGGAGTATCATATTCTGCTCTTTTCATTCTTTCAAATTCTGGCCGGGTGAGAGCCCGAACCTGTTTTGAATATCCATCAAGATAATCAGCAATTTTCCCCTGAATAATTGTTTCTGCCCCCTTATGAGTTGGATAAGCATTGTTCTTTCGGACTGTGTCTCGTAGAATATTCGGATTATCAATAATGGTGCAAGGACATAACCAATTATCGATTCCTAGTTGAGCTTTTCTGATTGATTCGAAAAACGGACTAGTAATCGCCTCTTTCAATCCTTTGCCTTTTTTCCATAATCTGTAGATATTATCTGTGGCAAAATGCACGAAAACACAAGGCTCTATATCACCGAGCGCATTAATATGAAAGTACTTTCTGCCACCTGCAATACAGCCACCAACCCAAGGTCCATCGTTCCAGAAGTCGCCGATAAAGATAGGTTTTGTAGAACGCCATTCCCACACTTTCTCTCGGAGATGATTCCTTTGTTCGGGTGTGGGCATTAACTCAACTTTCGGCTCTTTGCCAATGGGAATATAGATAAAGTACCAACCAAAAGAAACATTTCTGGCAATCAGGTCATCTATAAACTCATCACTGCTAACTATATCGGCATTTTGCCTGGTAACGGTAATGGAAAATCCCTGAAGAACTTTCGCTTTGTAAAGATTCTCTCTGGCTTTGCAGATTTTTTTCCAGGTTCCTTTTCCTCTTCTTTCATCAGTTTCTTTTTCCATTCCCTCTTGAGAAATTGCTGGAGCAACATTGCCTAATTTCGCCAATCTCTCTATTGTCCTCTCATCTAACAAGGTCCCATTGGTATAAACTTGAAAATACATATCATTGTGTTCTTCAGCTAAGTCCAAAAGAGTGTTCCCGGTCTTTTTATCCTTGTAGTAAAATGGTTCCCCTCCAGAAATTGTCAGCCAGCGAATTCCAAGCTGGTTAGCCTCTCTGATAATCCGATTCAAAGTTGCATAAGATAAACCCTCTCCTCTTTTATACTCATGAGCATAACACCCATAACAATTAAGGTTGCAGGCATAAGTGGGAGATATAACAAAAAACCAGGGCGCTTTAAATCTTTTTTCTTCAAGTTGCTCTCTGCTTTTTGTATTAACAATCCAATCTACGAAGAAATTTTGAACTAACCTTTCTCGAACTCTCTTTGACAATCTCACTTGTAAGAGAAGTTGAGCGAGTTTTGTCAGCGGATGTTTGCGTTGAAAAGCGGTTATAACATTTTTTATTGCCATTTTGTTCTGTCCAGCAAAGATATATACAAAGTGAAGCACGAAAAGAAACCACCTGTAAAATCTCTCTTCGTTTTTGGTCCGAGCTAAAGCGCTCAAAATCATATTCACAAACTTCCCTAAAATTTTTTTCTTCAATATTCTTAAAAATTCTTTCATTTCGCTCCCCTCCTTTCATTTATTTTTGAGATTTTTTCAAATAAAAATTTCAAAGAGCTTTAAATATAACTTAAATGATTTTGAACTAAAAATCAACTTCAAGTTACAAACAATTATGGGTCAACTCAATTAAAAGGGGCAGCTTAGGGAATCTTTCTCAAAGCTGCCCTATATATAATCCCCAAGAGGGGTAGAAGGAGGATGATCTCCGCTTTCTGAGAACCTCTTTTTCTGTTCCATTTTCTTTCTCCTATCTTAACTAAATTAGATAATATCTTAGATAATCGCTTTCTCGGTATCTTTCTCAAAAGCGTGCATTTTAGTAAGGTCAAGAGTAACTTTCTTCTTCTCTCCTCTGTTTAACCCCATAGCCTCCCTACTGGTCAAAGATACTAAAGCCTGATTTCCCGGTTCAGGCGTATTGAAATGCACAAGGGTCTCTGTGCCTAAGGGTTCTACCATTTCTACTGTTACCGGAATGCTATTTTCTTCATTAGAAGGTATAGGTGGTTTTTCTAAATAAACATCTTCTGGTCTAATTCCAAATATTACCTCTTTATCAAGATAATTCTTTAAAGAAGAAGCGAACTCCTCTGGAATTTTGAGCATAAATCCTTTTCCATCTATCCACAATCCTTCTTTTCTAATAACTTTTACCTCCAGAAAGTTCATTGCGGGACTTCCAATAAATCCTGCTACATGTTTGTTTTGAGGATGATCATATAATTCACTGGGAGTTCCCACTTGCTGCAAAACACCATGGCTGAGAACCGCCACTCTCTCCCCCATTGTCATAGCTTCGATCTGGTCATGAGTAACATATAAAGTTGTAACCTCTAATCGCTTTTGGAGTTTAATAATATCATTTCTAACCTGATTTCTCAACTTTGCATCTAAATTGCTCAATGGTTCATCAAAAAGAAATATTTCTGCGTGTTTAACAATTGCTCTGCAAAGCGCTATTCTTTGTCTTTCTCCTCCAGAAAGCTCCCCTGGCATACGATTTAGAAGTTCCTCAGGTAACTCTACCAACTCAACCGCCCTTCCGATTTCTTTTTCTCTTTGTTTACGGGGAATACCCGCTACCTTGAGAGGAAACTCAATATTCTCTTTAGCCGTTAAATGAGGGTAAAGAGCATATTCCTGAAATACCATTCCTACCTTTCTATCCTTGGGAGGAACCTCGTTAATGAGCCGGTCTCCAATATATATCTCGCCAGAACTTATCACTTCTAATCCAGCAATCATCCTTAAAGTGGAAGATTTTCCGCAGCCAGAAGGTCCCACCATCACCATAAATTCCTTGTCTTTCACCTCTAAATTCATATTCCTTACCGCCACCACTTCACCATAACTTTTGGTTACATTTTTTAATAAAAGTCTTGCCATTTTTTCCTTACAAATAAAGTCTTTCTTCTTAAAAGAAACGAAGCTTTACTGCAAGTTTTCACCTCCCTTAGTTTATTTTTAAACAAGCATTCTTTCATCCTCCCTGGAAAAGAGATGAATCTTTTCTTTATCAAAGATTACTTTTACTCTGTCTCCTACCTTTATCGGCACACTTTCATCCACTTTAGCACTAAAGTTACTGCTTCCCACCCTTATATAAACCGTTTTGGCTCTTTCGGCAAAGTTTGGCTCAATTATCTCAACCCATCCTTTAATGAAATCCTTCTCTTCTTCTCTTTTAACCGGGCCAGGAAGAAGATTAATATCCTCGGGCCTTATTCCCAGAAAGACCTCTCTTTCTCCATTTAGTTTAGAAAGTTTCTCAGCAGGAAGAGTTAAAGAAAAATCTGGACTCTTAAAAAGATTCCTTTCAGATATTTCTCCTTCAAAGAAATTCATAGGTGGTTTTCCTACAAACTCCGCTACAAAACGATTTACCGGATGAGCATATATTTCATCATAAGTTCCCACCTGGATTATCTTACCCTTTCTCATCACTGTAATCCTGTCACCCATAGCAATAGCTTCTACTTGATCATGAGTAACGTAAACAGTGGTAATGGCAAACTTTATAAGCAATTTCTTTATTTCGCCTCTGGTTCTTACTCTAAGTTTTGCATCCAAGTTAGAAATAGGCTCATCCATAAGAAAGATTGTGGGATATCGGACAATACATCTTCCAATAGCCACTCTCTGCTGCTCTCCTCCCGAAAGGGTGGTAGGCATCCTCCCTAACAATCTATCAAAACCCATGCCCATAATCCTGCTGGTTTCTTTTACCCTTTCATCAATCTCCTCTTCAGAACGTTTATGAACCCAGAAGAAAAAAGAAAGATTCCCTCTTGACTTGTAGTTAGGATAAAGAGCATAGTTCTGAAATACCATTCCTATACCTCTATCTTTAGGTGGCATATCGGTCACATCCTTATCATCATAATATACCGCCCCTTCCTCTACTGATTCTAAACCCGCAATTATCCGAAGAAGCGTGCTCTTTCCACAGCCAGAAGGACCTAAAATAGCCATTGTCTCCCCTCTTTTAATTTCCAAACTTACATTATCTAAAGCTCTGGTGCC
>JAGGXV010000008.1 GCA_021162885.1 bacterium
GCGGTTCGTTCCAATTTTTTCCGCAAAGATTTTTATTTCATAAAAA
The DNA here is from genome assembly GCA_021162885.1 of bacterium. GTDB lineage: Bacteria > Patescibacteriota > Minisyncoccia > Minisyncoccales > CG1-02-41-26 > JAGGXV01. The sequence continues at coordinate 47 of JAGGXV010000008.1, forward strand.
TCTTCTGACAAAGCAAGTTTTTCGGCGTGGTGAGCGGTTTTTATCCATTCCCGTAATGGTTCGATCCAATTGTTTCTCTTTCGCCCAAAATCCGACTTTTTCTGCAAAAGCTCGGTTTTTTGTTTGATAAGTTCGTCTTTCTTTTTGATATAGGTTTCTCTTTCAATAATCCCGTCAAGAAAGGCGTTTACCAGTTTGTCCAGCTTTTCCTCTGTTTCTTTAATTTTTCTTTCCAGATTTTGGGCGAAAGACTGCAAAGACTGGGCTTGCTCCTTTTCCCACTCGTCTACTTTGGCAAGCATTTTCTTTGTCCAGTCTTCGCAGAGAGCGACTTTTTGAAGCAGGTTTTTAAGCTGTTGAGCAAGCAGATCTTCTCTTAGATACGGCTGGGAGCATTTACCTAATTTCTTTGTACAGCGGTAGTAGCGATATATTCCGCCGTTGCCCTTGGCAAACTGGGCGGTTATTGCTCCTCCGCACTCACCACACCTTAAAAGACCGACAAAAGGAAAGTTGTGTCTTTTTCTGCTCTTTCTCGGCTTCGCTCTAGCTTTGAGCACTTTCTGGACTGCTTCAAAAGTCGCTCTGGAAACAATTGGCTCAAATTTTCCCTCGTAGGTTTCGCCGTTGTGGACAATAACGCCGATATAAATCGGATTGGTAAGCATTCTTTGAATGGTTGCTTTACAAAGTGGTTTTCCGGTTTTACTCACCACGCCCCAAAAACTCAGGCGCTTGGCGATAGATTCCAAAGTATGCCCACCTTGAGCGAATTCTTCAAAGGCTTTTCTGATAATCCTTGCCTTTACCGGATCTGGTTCTATGTTTCTGGTTTTTGGATTGTTTATGTAGCCGATGGGTGCCAAGCCTGGCCATTCTCCGCGCCTGAGTTTTTGGCGAATCCCGCGCTTTACATTTTCTGATAAATTATCGGAATAATATTTACTTTGGCCAAAGGCGACCTGAAGCATAAAAAGTCCTTGCGGAGTCGGCTCAAACCAAAAGGTAGGAAAACGCAGAGAGGCGATTTTGCCGATGTCTATGAGATAGATTATCTGCCCGCCGTCAACAGAATTTCTTGCCAAGCGGTCTGGATGCCAGGCCAAAAGTCCGACAGGCTCCCTGCTTTGCTTTATCTTTTCAATCATCTGATTGAAAACCTCTCTGCCGGGTTTCTTTGCGCTTTTGCTTTCTATAAACTCCTCAGCTATTTCCAGTTTTTCTCTTTTGGCGTATTCTTTAAGTTCCACAAGCTGAGCCTTAATGGACATTACCTGTCTTTCCTCGTCTTCGGTTGATTTTCTGGCGTAAAGAAAATATTTGATCTTCATGGTTTTATTCCTCAGTTTTTTAATAGGGTCGCCTTTGGCCACTGCGCCTTTGACGCAGAAAGCGCGGGATTCTTAAAAACTTGCTTTGTTCTCTTGCCTTCGGCAAGAGGCGGAAAAAATTGGAGAGCAAAAGCATACAATAATTTTTCTATAAGGCGGCTTTTGCTCTGGGCGCTTTGCGCCCACGAACCGCCTTCTCCTGAACAAAAAGGTAATTTTTGATTTTGTCCACCCCTTTGATTTAATCCCGAAATATAAGGAAATTTGCGAGCGGAGCCGAGCGTCAGCGAGGCGGAGCGAGCAAACAAACCCTCCTCAAACTGACGAATGTCGCATCTGGTCGGGCCGACCGGACTTGAACCGGCGACCTCTCCCACCCCAAGGGAGTGCGCTAGCCTCTGCGCCACGGCCCGTTATTTCCTATCCTTTCCTATTGCTTTAATGCATTTAGCACAAGCTCTAACTCTTTTTCCATTAGGTAATCTAACCCATTGAAGATTTGGGTACTTTCTTCTTTTGGTTGTAGGATTATATTTGCCTCGGAGCTTTTTTCTTACTGTGACAACAACAGATTTTTTTCCACAAATTTCACATACTTTAGCCATAGATATCTTGATTCCTAACCCTGATTAGTAAAATTATTCTTACTTAACCAGTAGTTAGAAAATCTATAATTTTCTTCTATTACTAATTTTCTATAATATACTAGTTTAATTTTTTTTGCAAATTGCACGCAACAAACCCTCTAACCCAATAAGATTTAATCCTTCCGTAAATGCTCTTTGTCTTTGTAGCGTTGTAACGAGGAAAGACCTCGTTACATTTTGGTTTGGGCAACCAGCGATCTCATTGCATTTTTGATTCTTTTTAGATATACTCTTAAGGGAGTATTAATTTTAAAAATTATTAGCGTATGTTAATAATTGCCACAGGAATATCTGGGTGCGGAAGAAAACAATATCTTGAAAGATTAGCCAACTACGCCAAAAGACAGGGTAAGAAAATAAAGGTTTATCATGTTGGCCAAATGCTTTTTGACCATGCTCAGAAAGTAGGAATTCACCTCACCCAAGAAAATGTTCTCAATACCAATCCTTCGGTTATCAATGCCATCCGAGGAGCGGTTTTTGAAAATATTTTAGCAAATCTTGACAAAGATAAAAAAGAAAATGATGCTGTGATAATAAGTATTCACAGCATATTTTATTGGAAAAAAAGATTTATGCGTGCGTATGACCGATTTTACTTAAGCAAATTTAACCCTGATATGTTTATTACTTTTTTTAACCGCGCTTCTGATATCCAAAAAGAATTAAATTCAAGAGCTCAATGGAAACCCCAAAAACTTACTCTTCAAGAAATTCTGCTTTGGCAAAATGTAGAAGTAGAAATGACTGGAAGCTGGGCAGAAATTAACCGGACTCCTTTTTATGTAGTCTCAGTGTTCCAACCTTTAAATACTATTTATAGGTTAATTTTTGAGCCATGGGTAGAAACTGTTTATATCTGCATGCCAATAACCCATTTAAAAAAGAAACTCTACCAAGAAAAAGTACATAGGTTTATTAAAAAACTAGAAAAATATTTTATTGTTTTTAACCCTCTTAACTTAGACAGTATTAAGGGCAACAAGCCTGACTTAGCCACCTACCATCATACAGTCAACCAAGATTTATACTGGCTAATAAAACAAAGTAAAAAAGTAATAGCCTATTTTCCTGTAGTTGTTGCTTCACCTGGGGTTATTAATGAATTACGCGAAGCTCATGAGTCAAATAAAGATGTCTGGCTAATTTTTCCAAGCAAAAAGAAAAGTCCATTTTTAATTTACTTTAGCAATAAAATCTTTGAAACCCCTAAAGAATTTTTTGAGTTCTTGGAAGGGAAGTATAAACAAAGAAAAATAAAGTCAAGAAAAAAACCGCTTAAATAGCGGTTTTTTAAAAGGCCCTGCTAAAGCTTTTCTAGTGATTCTCTGGCAAAAAATCCAAGTGGGTGTCCGCACGTCCCGACCACGGCCGGAACAAATATAAGACTCCCTTTAGAAAACAGTTTGACCCAGAATCGTGCTAGAAAGCCAACTTAGCAGGGCCATTATTATTATACCAAGCCTAATAATTTTAATGCAACCTATTTTGTGGATAAAAAAATGGCCGTTGTTTTCTTCGGCCATTTTAAATAATTAGTTTCAATAACTAAGGCTTATAAATAAGCCAGAATAATTTAAAGGCTAGCTCTTTCTTTATAGCTTCTTTTTCTTGAATCTCTCTTTCAATAGCTTTTTTTAACTCCTCTTTCTTTTTGATTTCCTGTTTTAGTCTTCTAAACTCTTCTTCAAGTAATTGAACATTCTGATAAAAAGCTTTTGGATTAGAATGACCTCTTAAATTATTCATAGCTTACCTCCTTTATTTTTAAGGTTCAAATTCAACACCCTGGCAACTTTCCTGCCAAAGTTGGACCTTCTTGAGTTGCTTGGTTTTTCTGATATTCTCTTATTATCCTTACCAACTCCTCTTTTTCTCTTGTGCTAAATTCTCCAGACTCTTTAATTTTTTTTACTATTTCCTTCCATTTCTCCAATGTTATCATTGCTTCCTCCTTTTTAATTTTAAAAAAGCCAGCTCTTTGGCTGGCTATTTAAACTAAGATTATTTTGAGCATTTAAAGCCTTAGTTTAAATAGCCAGCCCCTCCTTACGATAAAAATAAGGCTGACTAAAATAGATATTATTAAAATTATTAAACTAGAAATCTGATTCATCATTTTTAAAACATTATATCTTCTTCTGCTCTTTTGTAATCATGAATTTCTTCTGGAGAAAACCAAAATTTTAGTTCATGCTCTGCCTCCTCGGGGGTTTCTGAAGCATGAACAATATTATGAACTGCTCTTTTGTTTTTGTTGGCAGCTGCTGCAGAGTCAACAGAGAAGTCTCCCCTTATTGTTCCCATTTCTGCCAAAGCCGGCATAGTATTTCCGCAAAGCTTTCTTACCATGTCAACAGCATGAATTCCTTTAATTACCATTTTTACCAAAGGACCCGAGGTCATAAAATCAATCAGCCAACTTCTTACCATTTCTCCGATTTTCTTTGAATCATCAGTACCTAACTCTTCTTTAATATCTAATCCGTATTTCTCATAAGTAGCCTTGGTTTTTTCTCCCAATCTGGTTATCCATTTTTCGTCTTTAGGATAATGACCATCAATCTGGTCTTTGGTTGCCCAAATCATGCCCAGAGCAATTACTTTTAATCCTCTTTTCTCAATTCTAGAAATAATTTCACCAATCAAACCCCGCTTAACTCCATCGGGCTTTATTAAAACAACTGTTTTTTCCTCTTTGGGGTCTGTCATATTTTTATTCTTTGTCTTTCTTTATCAAGAAATATAACAAATTGACAAAATTAGTCAATGGTGATAAGTTGAAATCAAGATGATGGTCTTTGAAAACTAAACCATAAGGAGAAAAAAATGAAAAAAATATTTTTGATTTCTCCAGTAAGGAATGCTAATAAAGAAAATTCTGAACAAGTTAAAAAATATGTTAAAAAACTAGAAGACCAAGGACATAAAGTTCATTGGCCATTAAGAGACACTGACCAGAACGACCCAATTGGATTAAGAA
>JAGGXV010000012.1 GCA_021162885.1 bacterium
ATCATAAATGCTTTCTATTTCTAAGTTTTTGTACTTTACTCCCTTTTCAATTCTTGGAAAAGGATAATAATTAAAATCTACTTTTAAAACCTTTTTATCTTGAAAATTCAAAAAAAAGCTATAAAGACCGAAAACTCTTTTAGTCTCAATTTTTGTTAATTTAAGAATCTTTGACTTGCTTTCAAAGAACCTAATAATAGGAATTGGGTTAACCTCTTGTTTTTCACTAAAAAAGTCTAAATCTTCTGAAATGCGATGCTTTAAGTAAAATTCGGCTAAAGCAGTGCCACCAGCCAAATAAAATCTATCAGTGAAATATTTCTCCTCAGAGATTAATTCCAAAACTTTTTTTTGATGAGGGGTTAAGATGCTTTTTTCTTTGGTTTTTTTGGCCATAAAAGAAATTCTAAAAACTCTCGATAAGAGGGATCGAGATTATCTTTTATTTTTTTCCAGTATTTTCTGACTAACTTTTCACTTATTTTTTCGCCGGCTTGACCATAATTAATCATCTGCTCCAGGCGCCAGATTTTATAGCCTTCAGGGTCTTCTTTTTTAAATTTTTCCTCATCAACTGACCAATTATACATAGTTATATTTTGCCACAATTTTAACCCAAAATCAATTTTTCCAACCAAATCCAACCCAACTTGTTTAAAATGATAAAAAACAAAAAATACGAAATTTTATTGCAATCGCACCAAAATTTCCATTTTTAAAAAATAAAAAAATTTAAAAAATAGATTTAAAATAAAACAAATAAGAGATAAAAATATAAAGAAATGATCATTGACCCTGTAAAAGTAGAATTCAAAAAATTAATAGACTGGTTAAAAAGGAAGGAAAGTAGAGATATAAAAATAAGACTGGACAGATTATTTGATTATGTAAATAGCAAACAGCTTAATTATCATCAAAGTAAATTCATAAGAAAATTGGCAAGAAGTTATAAAAAGAAATTCGGTCTTAAGAAAAAAGAAATTTTAGAAGAATTAGAAAAGAAAATATATCCTGAGTTAGGAAATGCTTTGCTCGTAGTAAAACCGAAAATAGAGCCGAAATATGCCCAAATAATAATCGCAGAGGAATTAAAATGAAATGTAGTAATTTAAACTTGTTAACCAAGTATTTAAACACAAACGCTGGACTGAGCTTTAATGGAGGAGCAAATTGAAGGAAAATTAGCAAAAGAAGAGGAAGGAGAGCTTGAGAGGTTTAGAGAAAGGGAATTTGGAAACCGTTCAGGGAGCTTACGAATCAATAAAGCAGGATACGGAAATCAATGAGTGGATAGAAAGGATAAAAGCCTATGAATGGGTTAAAACGATAGAGGGAGAGAAATGAGTAAGGTTCAGAACTTTCGCAATTCCTCGGATTGCTTGGCGTTATCGTTCGGTCGACAGACGGATATGTGGCTCTTTACAGAGCTCAAATTTGCTATCGAAAACTTCCCATTTCCCCGAAACGTTATACCCCGTGCGTGAAAGAATTATGAGACAGGAGGAATAAATATGATAATAGAAATTTTACTTGGAGCAATCATAGTACTTTTAGCCATATTGATTCTCCTTTCACTAAAAAAGGCAAAAGTTGAAACACAAGATATAGAAACTGCCATACTTAGGGTATGGAAAGAATCTGGATTAAGTGATAAAGTGGGAGAATTGGCTACTCATGCTAAAGAAATAAAAGACCTACATAAATCTATTGAGCAAATGCTTAGAGTACCTGTTGAAAGGGGAGCATTTGGTGAGTTATTTCTCGAAACCATCCTTTCTGACCAACTCACCACAGATATGTTCGGAATTAGAGAAAAGGTTCTTGAGGGTAAGACCCCAGATGCTTATATCAAATCAACAGTCGGCATTATTTGTATAGACTCCAAATTTCCATTAGATAATTACAGGAAGATGATGGAAAGTGATAACCCCCAGGAAAAGGAGAAGTTCAAAAAGCAATTTCTCAAAGATGTAAAGGGTCATCTGGATAAAATAGCCAACGATTATGTCCGCCCTGAAAAAGGTTCTGCAGATTTTGCCTTCGCCTTCATTCCCTCAGAGGGCGTTTATTGGTTCTTAATAAATGAAGCCTTTGAATTGCTTCGTGAATATACAAAAAAAGGAGTCCAAGTAGTGTCGCCACTAACCCTATCACATAAAATAGAGCTCATAAAGGCTGGAGTTCATGCAAAGAAACTTTCAGAAGAAGCGGAAAAGGTAAAAAATGACATATTAAGACTCTCACAACGGTTCAGAAAAGTCGATGAAGTGTGGCAAGTATTTTACAGAACCCATTTTAAAAATTTGGCTGGTAAAGCAGAGGAATTAGATGAAGTATATAGCAGGTTGCGGGAGGAATTTGATAGAATTTCAAAGTTATCGGGGGAATAAATGAACCAAGTATTATATGGCGCGGTATATAACAGTGGATATACAACCACGATCCGCCCAAATTCGGCAAAGCCGAACTCCGTATGTCCGCAAACCATTGTCTGCAATTTTCATGGAGGTTAATAATGGAGATTCATATTGAGTATGGTGCTGACGGACGTCTGAGTCCGGAATTTTTAGAAATGGTGCGGTCCATTTCAAGAAAGTATGGCAAGCTCTCCGAGACGGTGTGGGGACAAAGAGTTGGTGCTATTGATTTGGTTACTATTCTTGAAATTGTTGGCGTTTTTATAGGAATGAAAGCCATCGACGGGTTTGTCGAAGGGCTAATCGGAAAAGATTGGTTTACTAATCTAGGTAGGAAAACACGCAATATTGTATCCGTCAAACTGCGAGAATTTTCTAATTATCTCTTAGAACTTTTCAATAGGGTAATAGCAAGTAATAGAGATCGTTATGGGGCCGTTGCTGTTACCGAATATATAGATGATGTAACCCTTTATGTAGTACTAAATCACAAATATATGAATGCCGAACTCATTTCCTCTTTACCCTTTGCAATAGCTAAAGTTGTCAGGGAGATTGTGATAAATGGTCTTCCCGAAGACAACCCAAAAATCGTTCAGTTGTTTCCAAGTTTTAAAGCAAACTCTTGGGACTATCTTTTTGTTCCTTCTGTAAAAGGCTTTGGTCAAAGATTTATCGATCGCTATCTTGATTTGCGAGATGGACAATATTACATAATTCATTCGTCTCAAGAATTCCAAGCTCGTTTTTCACCTCATGATAGAGATATTTTCAAGTTCTTGATAAGCTTTAATAAAAATTATGATATGTCCATTTTCAAAAATTTATGAAAACAAGGGATAACACAGCATATACGTTTCGGGTTTACGCCTTTGCCCTTTGGGACATTGCCTTCGCAACGTTGTAAATGCTGGGAACATTAGGCGAAATGTTAAGGAGGGAGACAAATGTCAGTTAATTGGATAGACACATCAAAATTGTCCTTCAGTAGTCTGTTGCTTCTTGAACGCATACAAATTCGTTGGTTTCCAGGTTGGCTTCCTGAAAAAGAGCTTTCAATTGCCTTAAAGGCCAATCCAGTAGTTGAATGGTTCCTG
>JAGGXV010000013.1 GCA_021162885.1 bacterium
AGGCAAACCAACCGCCCTAATTATCAAAGCAGGCACACCAGATTCCAAAGCTACAGTAGGAAACAACCAAGCAGGTATCTGCTCTTATTACCAAGGTACTTTTTGTGGAGTAGGCAAGGTTTGTCAAGACGGGGAGTGCGTGGACAAATAAAATGAGAAGAACTCGCGAATTAAGACCTCTAACGGAGCAAAAGAAGTGAACTGTTGAAATTGCTGATACCGATGATTATGTGTGTCCTCTTTCCAGGAGTTTAATGTTAGCTTTTCTTTGCTCAAATGGTGAGAGAGAATTCCATAAAATTTGAATGAAGAAAAATTTTAAGTTTCTAATAATTTTTCTGTTGGCTTTGGCCAATTTTTATTTATGGGGCGCCGTTTTTCATTTAGATGGAAATTTACATATTTTGTTTTTTGATATTGGACAGGGTGATGCGATTTTTATTGAAACGCCGGAAGGTCATCAGATTTTGATTGATGGAGGACCTTCTAAAAAGATTTTAGAAAAACTAATGAAAGAAATGCCTTTTTGGGATAGGACGATTGATTTAGTGATTTTATCTCACCCCGAAAAAGATCACTTAAAAGGCCTTTTGCATGTTTTAAATAGATATAAAGTTGAGAATGTTTTATGGACGGGAGTTTTGCGAGATACTGAAGTTTTTAGAGAATGGCAGAAATTGTTGAACCAAGAAAAAAAGAGAGAATACGCCAGAGAATTTATTGCCAAAGCTGGGCAAGAGATTAAAGGTGGTGATGCTAAAATTTTTATCTTATACCCATTTCAAAATTTAAGCGGCAAAAAATATAAAAACAGCAATGATACTTCGGTGATTGCTTATTTAATTTTCGGTAAAAAATCTTTTCTTTTTACAGGCGACGCAACAAAAAAGACAGAAGAAAAACTTTTAGAGGAAAAATTTGATATTAATTCTGATGTCTTAAAGATTAGTCATCACGGAAGCAAAACTTCAACTTCAAAAGAATTTTTAAAAGAAGTTTCACCGGAAATCGCGGTAATTTCTTGTGGCAGAAATAATCGTTATGGTCATCCCGATGGGGAGGTATTGAATCGGCTCAAGAAATTTGGTATAAAAATACTAAGGACAGACCAAAAGGGCGATATTAAAGTTGTTTCTAATGGAAACGATTTAATTTATTAATTTTTTTTAAATATGTCCCAACAAAATATGCCTCAACAAACAAATTTTCGTTCCAAACAAGAAAGAACGGTCGTTCTAATAAAACCAGATGGAGTGAAGAGGGGATTAATCGGTGAGATAATTTCCAGAATTGAAAAGAGGGGATTGAAAATTATTGCTTTGGAGATGTTCCGAGCAACGCCTGCCCAAATTGATGGTCATTATCCATTAGATGAAAAGTGGATAAAAAGATTAGGCGGGAAAACTTTAAAGAATTATAGAGATTACGGATTTGATGCAAAAAAAGAATTAGGCACGGACGATCCGATAGAGATTGGCAAGATGGTTAGGGATTGGTTGATTGACTATATGACTTCTGGGCCAATGGTTAAAATGGTGGTTGAGGGAGTTCATGCTATTGAGATGGCAAGAAAAATAGCTGGAAGTTCAATGCCATCAGAAGCTGAAATGGGAACAATCAGAGGTGATTTTTCAGTGGATGATGCTACTGCTGCCAATAGAGACAAAAGAGCTATCCACAATATTGTTCACGCTTCCGAAACTCCAGAAGAAGCCAAACATGAATTAAATTTTTGGTTTGCTGCTGAAGATATTTTTGATTACAAGAGGGCGGAGGAAGATATAATGTTTTAACTTGACACTCACTTTTGGGAAATGATACAATAAAAATAGCCCCACCCTTCCGATAGATTGTCGGACAAACCTTTTCTGAGGGAGCTCTACATCTGTTAAGTCCCATTGTAGATTTAACTTGCGAGCACCCACCTGCACTACTTCCGACAGATCGTAGGTAGAGGGTGGGGCTTTTTTTAAAATGAAATTTTTCTATTATAACCAAACAATTTTGGAAAGACAAGAGTCAAGTTGTGGAAAAGTCTGGATTTGACATAATTTTTAATTCCAATACAATGAAGTAATTATGGTTAAACCAAATTTTGAGAAAGTCAAAAAAAGAGACGGCAGGGTTGTTGAGTTTGAACAACAAAAAATCACCGATGCCATATTTAAGGCCTTAACAGCGACCAATCAAGGAGATGGCGAGATGGCAAAAAAACTTTCTGATAGAGTGGTTAAATTGTTAAACCGAAGATTCAAGAAAGAGGAGGTTCCCTCGGTTGAACAGATTCAGGACATTGTGGAGGAGGTTTTAATTTTAGAGGGCTTGGTTGAGACGGCCAAGGCCTATATTTTATACCGAGAGCAAAGAAGAAGGATAAGAGAAGCAGTAGCAGTGGTTGATGAATCAACCGAGATGGTTGACAAATACATCCAAGAACTTGACTGGCAAGTTCATGAAAATGCCAACATGACCTATTCTTTACAAGGATTAAACCAATATGCCATTTCAGCAATCGCTAAAAAATACTGGCTTAACAAAATCTATCCCAAAGAAATAAGAGAAGCTGCTTTGAATGAGGACTTTCACATCCATAACTTAGAGAGTATAAGTACTTACTGTTGTGGCTGGGATCTTTATGATTTGTTATTACGAGGATTTAGAGGAGTGGTAGGGAAAATAGAATCAAAGCCAGCCAAACATTTCAGGACGGCTTTGGGTCAATTAGTTAATTTTTTCTTTACACTTCAGGGCGAGAGTGCGGGTGCGCAAGCTGTTTCAAATTTCGATACCCTGTTAGCTCCTTTTATTAGATATGATAATTTAAGTTATCCGCAGGTTAAGCAGGCAATGCAAGAGTTTCTTTTCAACTGTATGGTTCCCACAAGAGTGGGCTTCCAAACCCCATTTTTAAATGTTTCTCTGGATATTAAGGTTCCTGGTTTTTATAAAAACCAGCCAGTCATCATTGGGGGCAAACCTCAAAAAGAAACTTATAGCGAATTTCAGAAAGAGATGGATATGTTCAATCGGGCTTTTTACGAAGTGTTAATGGAAGGTGACGCTAAAGGGAAACCGTTTACTTTTCCCATTCCCACCGTTTCTATTACCAAAGATTTCGATTGGGATAATCCAGCCTTGAAGCCAATGTGGGAAGCAACAGCTAAATATGGGGTGAACTATTTTTCAAACTTTGTCCAGTCGGATATGAAGCCAGAGGATTTTAGAAGCATGTGTTGTAGATTGAGATTGTCGAATAAGGAACTTTACAAAAGAGGGGGAGGACTCTTTGGTTCACAGCCTCTTACCGGGAGTATAGGGGTGGTTACTATTAATATGCCTAGAATTGGTTATCTTTCTAAAACCAAGAAAGATTTTCTTGAAAGATTGAGCAAAATAATGGACTTGGCCAAGGAGTCCTTGGAAATTAAAAGGAAAGCTCTTGATAATTTTATGGAAAAAGGTCTTTATCCTTATTCAAAGTATTATTTGGAGGGAGTCAAGAAAATGAGACATTCCTATTTTGGCAATCACTTTTCAACCATTGGCCTGATGGGTATGAACGAATGTTTACTGAATTTCTTAGGAGAAGATATTGGCTCAGAGCATGGCAGGAAATTTGCCTTGGAGATTTTAGATTTTATGCGAGAAAAATTAGTTAAATATCAAAAGGAGACCGGGAATCTGTATAATCTCGAAGCTACTCCTGGTGAGGGGACAAGTTATCGCCAAGCAAAGATTGACAAGGAAAAATACCCCGACATAATTACGGCCGGTACCAAAGAGGTGCCATATTACACTAACAGTTCTCAATTGCCGGTTAATTACACTGACGATATGTTTGAAGCTCTAAAACTCCAGGATGACTTACAGTGTAAGTATACTGGTGGCACAGTCCTCCATCTCCTTTTGGGAGAGCGAATTTCTGACATCAGCACTGTTAAAAAATTGATCAAAAAAGTCTTTGAAAATTTTCATCTTCCTTATATTACTCTCACCCCGACCTTTAGCATCTGCCCGGTTCATGGCTATTTAAGTGGGGAGCATTGGACTTGTCCAAAATGCACCATAAAACAACCTTGTGAAGTTTATACCCGTATAGTGGGATACCTTAGACCTATATCTCAGTTCAATCGTGGGAAGCAGCAAGAATATCGAGAGCGCAAAACATTTAAAATTCCTGCTTAAACACAAATTCGTATATTCGTAATATATTCGTAATTCGTAGGGAATTATGAAAATCGGTGGTCTTCAAAAATTAACTTTGATTGATTTCCCGGGCAGAATATCTTGTACGGTTTTTTTGATAGGTTGTAATTTCCTCTGTCCATGGTGTTATTCAAAAGAATTAGTTTTACCAGAAGAAATAAAAAAACAACCAGAAATTCCAAAGAAATATTTTTTTGATTTTTTAAAAGAAAGAAAGGGATTATTAGAGGGAGTGGTAGTTTGTGGAGGAGAGCCAACTGTGCATCAAGATTTACCAGAATTTATTAGAAAAATTAAAAAATTAGGATATTTAGTTAAACTCGATACCAATGGTTCTAATCCGAAAATGTTAGAAAGGTTAATTAGAGATAAATTAATCGACTATGTGGCTATGGATGTTAAATTACCAAAAGAGAAATATCCAAAAATTCTTGGAGAGAAACTGAAAATTGAAGATATTGAAAAGAGCATCAAGATTTTAAAACAAGGGAAAATAGATGCTGAGTTTAGAACTACAGTAGTGCCCACTATCTTAAAAAAAGAAGACATTTTACAGATTGCTCAATGGCTCACTCCTGCTAAAAGATATTTTTTACAGAATTTCCGTCCAGAAAAAACTATTGACCCAGAGTTTGAGAAAATAAAACCTTATTCAGAAGAGTATCTGCTGGAAATTCAAAAGGCAATTTCACCTTTTTTTGAAACCTCTCAAATAAGATAGTTTAGAGGAGTCAGACTCCTGTAAGTTAAAATAAAAACCACTCAAAAGAGTGGTTTTGTTTTATCTCGGGGCACCGGGACTTGCACCCGGAATCGGACGCACCCCATGCGCCTATGTTAGCTAAATTACACCATGCCCCGTTTGCCTTGCGCAAAGCCAAAAATTCAAAACCGAGCTTCTAAAAAAAGCGAGGTTGGAGAAGAGAACGAAGTTCTCTTCGACAATAAAAAATCAAAAATATTTATTTTAATTTAGAAAGCCGTTTAATACATTTAGCGCAGGCTAAGATTCTTTGGCCAGCAAATTTTTTATATTTTTTGAGTTTTATGTCTTGGGGAATTCTAACCCATTGGAGATTTGGGTATTTTCTCCGTTTGATGGTGGGATTATATTTTCCTCGGAGTTTTTTTCTAACTCCAAAAACCCGAGAACCTTTTCCACAAATTGCACAAACTTTACTCATATGATATAATGATAAAATAAATTTTAAAGAAAATCAATGGAGTCAACTTTTTTTATTGTTCTCATTGTAATTTTTCTTTTTTCAATTATCATCCATGAGGTTTCTCATGGAGCAATGGCTAATTATCTTGGAGACCCAACTGCTAAGATGGCAGGGAGGTTAAGTTTAAATCCTCTCAGGCATTTGGATCCAATTGGTTCTGTGCTTTTACCTTTAATGTTAATTTTGTTGAGGTCAGGAATAGTTTTTGGTTGGGCAAAGCCGGTTCCAATCAACCCTTTCAACTTCAAGGATAAAAAATACGGAGGAGCGAAAGTGGCTGTGGCAGGGCCGGCAGCCAATATTTCTCTGGCTGTTGTTTTTGGAATAGTTCTAAGGTTTATGCCACAGAAAACTTCAGGTTTTTTCTCAGATTTAGGAATGATTTTCAGTTATATTGTTTGGATAAACTTGCTCTTGGCAATATTTAATTTAATCCCAATTCCTCCTTTGGATGGCTCCCATATCCTTTTTACTTTTTTACCAGCAAGGTTTAACAATTTAAAAATATTTTTAACTCACTTTGGCTTTTTCATTTTAATTTTCTTTATTTTCTTTTTTTCTCAGTTTCTAATTCCAATAATCAATGGCGCGTTTAATTTGATTGTTGGTCAACCTTTTATCTAAAAATGTTGACAATAAAATTTAGATATGTTAGATTACGATTTAAGCACTCAGTGCTTTATTTATTTTCTAAACCAAGCAAGCGGAAGTAAGTAGTACCATTATGCCAACTCTTCATCAACTTATTAGAAAACCGAGACGGAGGGCAAAAAAGAAGGCCAAAATGAAGGCCTTAACTTTTGGTTTCAATATTTTAAAGAACAAACCTTCTCATTATCCTTCACCCTTCAAGCGAGGGATTTGCCTTAAGGTTTTTACGGTCACTCCCAAAAAGCCAAACTCGGCTTTGAGAAAGGTGGCTCGGGTCCGATTAAGTAATGGTCGCGAGGTTACCGCTTATATTCCCGGCGAAGGCCACAATTTACAAGAACACTCTCTGGTTTTGCTTCGGGGAGGCAGAGTTAAAGATTTGCCGGGCGTCAGATACCACATTGTCAGAGGGGTTTTAGATGCTGGAGGGGTGGAAGGGAGAAAAAAGGAGAGATCGAAATACGGAACCAAAAGAGAAAAAGCCAAAGGCAAAGCCAGCGAGGAGGTTGAAGAAAAAGTTAAAGAATAATTATGGCTAAGAAATTTAAAAAACACGAAATCCAACCAGATCCAGTTTACAATAATATTTTGGTGGCCAAGTTTATTAACCAGGTCATGCGGGAAGGAAAAAAGACCTTGGCTAGAAAAATTGTTTATCAGGCTTTTGAAAGAATTAAAGAACAAACTAAAAAAGAGCCCTTAGAGATTTTTAAGAGGGCTCTGGAAAACGTTGGTCCTTTTTTTGAGGTTCGACCTCAAAGAATTGGTGGGGCGACCTATCAGGTTCCCCGAGAGGTGAAAGAAAAAAGAAGATTAAGTTTGGCTATGAAGTGGATGATTGAAGTGGCCAAATCAAAAAAGGGAAAACCAATGCAAGAGAAGTTGGCTCAAGAAATAATTTTAGCGGCTAAAAATGAAGGAGAGGCGGTGAGGAAGAGAATTAATGCTCATCGAATGGCCGAAGCCAACAAAGCTTTCGCTTATTTGGCTCGCTGATTGTTTTGCTAAAATAAAAAGTAAAAAATAAAAAACAAAAAACAAAAACGTAAAAACCTTAAAATATTTTATATTTTATTTTGAGCTATGCGAACCTACCCAATAGAGAAAACTCGGAATATAGGAATAATAGCCCATATTGACGCTGGTAAAACTACAGTTACCGAACGAGTTTTGTTTTATACTGGCATCTCTCACAAAATCGGGGAGGTTCACGATGGCCAAGCAATTATGGATTGGATGGCTCAAGAAAAAGAGCGAGGGATTACTATTACTTCTGCTGCTACCACCTGCCATTGGTTGGATTGTCGGATTAATATCATTGATACTCCAGGCCACATTGATTTTACAGCTGAAGTTCAGAGGTCTTTGCGAGTTTTAGATGGGGTGGTGGTCGTTTTTGATGGTACGGCCGGGGTTGAGGCTCAATCAGAAACAGTTTGGCGCCAAGCTGATTTATACAAAGTTCCAAGAATCTGTTTCTTGAACAAAATGGATAAAGTTGGAGCAGATTTTGCCAAAAGTTTGGAGAGTATTCATAAAAAACTCTTTCAAAAGGCAGTTCCGTTACAAATTCCCATTGGTGAAGGGGATAAGTTTGAAGGAGTAATTGATCTTCTGGAAGAGAAGGCTTTATATTTTGAAGGTGACTTTGGCGAAAAAGTAATTAAAAAAGAAATTCCTCAAGAATTAAAAGAAAAAGCTAAACAAGTTCGTCAAAAACTTGTTGAGGAAATAGCTGCTGAAGATGAAGTTCTTTTGGAAAAATTTTTAGCCGAAAAGGAAATTTCAGTTGACGAATTAAGAAAAGTTTTAAGGAAAGCCACTATTGAATACAAATTAGCGCCGGTTCTTTGCGGATCAGCTTTAAGGAACAAGGGGGTTCAACCTTTATTAGATGCCATCTGTTATTACTTTCCCAGTCCTAAAGATTTACCTGCTATCCGGGGGACCAATCCTAAAACTGGTCAAGAAATTTTCAGGAAAGCCGAAGATACAGAACCTTTCTCTGCTTTAGTTTTTAAAACGGCCTCTGACCCTTATGTCGGTAGTTTGAGCTATTTTCGAGTTTATTCGGGTTCTTTAAAAAAAGGGTCTTATGTTTTCAATCCGGTAACTTCAGAGAAGGAAAGGATCGGCAGGATTTTGAGAATGCACGCTAATTCAAGAAAGGAGATAGAGGAAGTTTTTACTGGTGACATTGCAGCTACCGTTGGTTTAAAGAAGACCCTTACCGGTCATACTCTCTGCGACGAAAAAGAGCCAATTTTGCTGGAGAAAATTGTTTTTCCTGAACCGGTTATTTCTATTCGGATTACTCCAGAAACCAAAGCTGACCAAGAGAAATTGGCTCAGGCCTTGAAAAAATTAAGCGAGGAAGATCCAACCTTTAAACAAAAACAGGATTTGGAAACTGGCGAGACAATTATTTCTGGAATGGGAGAGCTTCATTTAGAAATTCTTTGTGATAGAATGAAGAGAGAATTTAAAGTGGCAGCAAAAGTTGGCCGGCCACAGGTTGCTTACAAAGAAACCATTTCTAAAGAGGCCGAAGCTGAAGGAAAATATATTCGCCAGTCTGGTGGTCGCGGTCAATACGGACATGTTTGGTTGAGAGTAAAGCCAAAAAAGAGGGGAGAGGGATATGAGTTTCGAGATGCCATCAAAGGAGGAGTTATTCCTCAAGAGTTTATTCCAGCGATCAAAAAAGGGGTTAGAGAGGCCATGGACAAAGGGGTTTTAGCTGGATTTCCAATGGTTGACTTGGAAGTTACTCTTTATGATGGTTCTTTTCACGAAGTTGATTCCTCAGAAGTTGCCTTCAAAATCGCTGCCATTGAGGCTTTGAAGTCGGCCGCCAAGAAAGCAAATCTCGTTTTATTAGAACCAATTATGCGGATTGAAGTAGTGGTTCCCGAGGAATTTTTTGGAGATATTATTGGCGATTTAAATCGGAGAAGGGGAGTGATTGAAGAAACCAAAGACAGAGCGAATTTGAAAGTGATTGATGGGAAAGTTCCACTTGGAGAAATGTTTGGCTACGCTACTTCCTTAAGAAGCTTGACTCAAGGCCGGGGAACTTTTACAATGGAATTTAGTCATTACGATAGGGTGCCAGATAACATTGCCCAAGAAATTATTGAGGGTAAGAGGAAGTAAGTGTTCTGCTAAAATAAAAAATAAAAAACCAAAAACAAAAACATAAATATACAAAAATATTTTATATTTTATTTTTAATATTTAATTTTGACTGAGTCTTGAAGGAACGAAGGAACATGGACTTCAATGAAATCAAAAATTTAAGACCCCAAAATGGTGAAAGATATATTGTTGTTGAAAATGGCAAGCCCATTTTGGTTTTGATGAGTTTTGAGGATTATGAAAAATTTTTTTTCAGAGGGCAAAAAGAAATTAAATTCAAAGAAAAACTTACTGCCAACCCTTCTTCGGAAAAGGCTTTGGAAAAAAACAGCGGAGAATTAACTTTGGAAGATTTACCTTTTTAAGAACATATGCTCTGCGGGCAATGTTCTCTTTCGAATTACGATTTTAAATGAATTACGAATAATTTTTCGTAACCGAAGCCCCAAATTCGTAAATTCGTACAAGGGCGTGGGAAAGGTTGACTTTTATTTTTAATTTTGTAAGATAATAATATAATCACTAATTTACACGAGTTTACCTCAAATATCACGAATTAATAATTTTATTAGTAAAATTCGTGGTAGATTTGTGGAAATTCGCGAAACAATTATGGCTGAAAAAGCAAAGTTTGAAAGGAAAAAATCCCACCTAAATATTGGGACGATTGGTCATGTTGACCACGGCAAAACCACTCTGACAGCGGCTATTTTAAAGTACGCCAAGCTGAAAGGTCTTCAAGCGACCGATAAAACGGTTGAGGAAATTGACTCTGCTCCCGAAGAAAAAGCTCGGGGTTTAACTATTAATATCTGCCACACTGAGTTTGAAACCGAGAAACGTCACTACGCTCTCATTGACTGCCCGGGACATGCTGACTACATTAAGAATATGATTACGGGTGCTGCTCAGATGGATGGAGCAATTTTGGTGGTTTCAGCAGCCGATGGTCCTATGCCTCAAACCAGAGAGCATGTTCTGTTGGCTAGGCAGGTTGGTTTGAATTCTTTGGTTGTCTTTTTAAATAAGACCGACCAGGTTGACGACCCTGAGATGATAGATTTGGTGGAGTCAGAAGTTAGAGAGCTCCTGAAAAAATATGAATTCCCCGGAGATAAAATTCCCATTATTCGCGGTTCGGCTCTCAAAGCTCTTGGAGCTAGTAAGGCTGATGATGAAGCAATGAAACCTCTCGCTGAGCTATTCAACAAGATAGATGAAAGTATTCCCGAACCCACCCGAGCCATAGAGGAGCCATTTTTGATGGCAATAGAGGATGTTTTCTCGATTGCTGGTCGAGGGACAGTTGCTACCGGCAGGATTGAACGGGGAGTGATTAAACCAGGCGAAGAAGTGGAAGTGGTTGGTTTAAAACCAACCCAAAAAACCACCGTTGTCTCTATTGAGATGTTCAATAAAGTTTTGGATGAAGGAAGGGCTGGAGACAATGTTGGAATTTTACTGAGGGGACTGAAAAAAGAGGATGTTGAAAGAGGTCAGGTTTTAGCCAAACCTGGCACGGTCACCCCTCACACCGAATACACAGCCGAAGTTTATGTCCTGACTAAAGATGAAGGTGGTCGTCATACTCCTTTCTTTACTGGCTACAAACCTCAATTTTACATCAGAACTTGTGATGTTACAGGTGAAGTTACTTTACCTGAGGGCACAGAAATGGTTATGCCAGGAGATACAGTGAACTTGAAAATCAAATTGATAGCTCCGGTGGCCCTTGAGGAGAAGCAAAGATTTGCTCTTCGTGAAGGAGGTAAGACGGTTGGGGCAGGAGTGGTTACCAAGATAATTAAATAATTCGCAAAATTGGCAATGCCAAAAACCAAAACTACAACCACCTCTCTCAAAAAGAAGAAAGAAGAAACCAAGAAGGTGGATGGTCCTTCTCTTAAAATTAAATTGAAAGCTTACGACCACAAGGTAATTGACGCAAGTTGCCGTCAGATTGTCGAGATTGCCACCAGAGCCGGAGTGGAGATTGCCGGTCCCGTTCCTTTACCAACTGAAATTCACAGATATACCGTTAACCGCTCAAGTTTTATTCATAAAGATTCAAGAGAGCAGTTTGAGATGAGAATTCACAAAAGATTGATTGAAATTCAACAACCCAATCAAAGATTTATTGGGGCTTTAAGAGATTTAACTTTACCAACCGGAGTTGAGATAGAGGTGAAAACCACCTAAATTATCGGTATAATATGAGAACTTGTTTTGAAAAATAATTTTTAGTTTTGGGGTAAACTGACCATTTGAATACCGGGTTAGTTGCCCGGTATTTCATTTATGAAGTATGGCAAAATTTATTCTTGGTAAAAAATTAGAGATGTCACAGATTTTCAAAGAGAATAAAGTTTTACCGGTGACCTTAATTGAGGCAGGGCCCTGTTTTGTTACTCAAATAAAAACCAAAGAGAAAGACGGCTATGAGGCAGTGCAGATTGGTTTTGAAAAATTAAAACCTAAAAAACTAAAAAAACCAGAAAAAAGAAAACCCTTCCGTTATTTAAGAGAATTTAGAGTAAATGAATCAGGAATTAAGAATAATGAATCAGGAATTAAGAATTATGAATTGGGTCAAAAAATTGATGTCTCAATTTTTAAAGAAGGAGATAAGCTAAAAATTTCCGGAGTGTCTAAAGGGAAAGGATTTCAAGGAGTAGTTAAAAAATGGGGATTTGCTGGGCGAGATGCAACCCATGGAGTAAAGCATGAAAAAAGAACCTTGGGTTCAGTCGGCACTTCTTGGCCAGAAAGAGTGCTTCGGGGCAAGAAAATGCCAGGTAGAATGGGCGCTGAAAGAGTAACAGTAAAGAATTTGGAGGTGGTTAAAATAGACCGCGAAAATAACATAATGGCTGTGAAAGGAGCAATTCCTGGAAGAAGAGGAACATTGTTAGAAATTAAAAGTTCGCCCTGTTAAATGCCGTTTTGTAGCAATTTCGCCAAAGGCGAAATTATTTAACAGAGTAAAAAATAAATTTTATGATGAGTGAAGTTTATAATCAACAGGGAGAAAAAATAGGGCGGGTGAGATTGCCCAAAGAGATTTTTGATGTGAAAGTGAATCCGGATTTGATTTATCAGGTGGTTGTCAGTCAGATGGCAAATCGAAGGCAAAGAATTGCTCATACAAAAACGAGAAAAGAAGTAAGAGGTGGAGGGAAAAAACCCTGGGTTCAAAAGGGGACTGGTAGAGCAAGAGTTGGTAGTATTCGTTCGCCTTTGTGGAAAGGAGGGGGAGTAACTTTCGGACCAAGAAAAGAGAAGGTTTTTAAAAAGAAAATTCCCAAAAAGATGAAAAGGAAAGCTTTATTAATGGTACTTTCAGAGAAAGCAAAAAATAATCTCTTGGTTTTATTAGACAAATTGAAAGTTGAGAAACCAAAAACCAAGCAGATTTTAGAGATTTTAAGTAAACTTCCTTGCCAACAAAAAAGTTGCTTAATTGCTCTTCCTAGATTAGACAAAGATATAATCTTATCTGTCAGGAATATCTCTAAAGTTGAGACAATTCAAGCAAAAGACCTTAATCCTTTAGATTTATTGTCTTTTAAGTATTTATTGATGCCTAAAGAATCAATAAAAATAATCAAAGAAACATTTTTTAAAAAATGACCAAGCACCAATGACCAATGACCAATCAAATTCCAATTCTCAAAATCCCAAACATAATTTTGGTCATTGGGATTTAGGGCTTGATTGGACATTAGGATTTGGTCATTGGGATTTTAGACAATGGCACTGTTAAACTTTTTCAAGAAAAAGAAAAAAGAAGAGAAGAAGGAAAAAGCTAAGGCTCCAGAAATACAAAAGGAACCTTCAGTCCCAGAACCACCAAAAAAGAGAGAAGTCCAGAAGAGAATTATCGTGGCTCCTTTGGTTTTGAAATCAGCCCAGGTGAGCGAGAAAGCCACTGGTTTAGCCCGAGACAATCAATATGTTTTTAAAGTTTTTCCTGGTTCTTCAAAACAAGAAATCAAAAAAGCAGTTGAAGAGGTTTATGGAGTTGAAGTGGTTAAAGTAAGAACGATTAAAGTGAGAAGAAAACAGAGAAGGTTAGGAAGAACACTGGGCTGGCGAAAAGGTTATCAAAAAGCTATAGTTACTTTAAAGGAAGGTCAAAAGATAGAGATATTACCTAGGTGAAATTTTCAATTTTTAATTGTCAATTTTCAAACAAAATGATTAAATTATTAACAAAAAAAGAACCGGAAAAGAGTTTACTAAAACCCTTGAAGAAGAAAGCTGGAAGAGGAAATTCTGGTCGGATTACCGTGCGCCATCGAGGAGGGGGAGTGAAGCGAATGTATCGTATTGTTGAGTTTGGTCAAAAAAAACTTGATATTCCAGCTAAAGTTTTGGCATTAGAGTACGACCCAAATAGAACCGCTTTTTTGGCTCTTTTAGAATACCAAGACGGTCAAAAAAAATATATTTTAGCTCCTCAAGGTTTAAAAGTTGGCGATGAAGTGATATTTTCCGAGAAAGCTCCCTTGAAGCCTGGTAATCGCCAGAAATTAAAGAATGTCCCCGTTGGAACTTTTGTTTACAATATTGAGTTAGAACCTGGTCAGGGAGGAAAAATTGTCAGAGGAGCGGGAACCTCGGCTCAAGTTATGGCTCAGGAAGGAAAGTATACTCACTTGAAAATGCCATCTGGCGAAGTGAGAAAAATTTTCAATGAATGTTTTAGCTCAATTGGACAGGTTTCCCATCCTGAACATCGGTTTAAAAAATTAAAGAAAGCAGGAAAAACTCGATTAAAAGGGAGAAGGCCGACTGTCCGGGGGACAGCGATGGTACCAGCTGCCCACCCTCACGGTGGTGGGGAAGGAAGAGCTCCGATTGGCTTGAAACATCCCAAAACACCCTGGGGAAAGTTAGCCAAGGGAGGAAAGACCAGAAAGAAAAAATGGACTGACAAATTAATTATTCAAAGACGTAAAAGAAAGAAATCCTAAATCCTAAATCCTAAACAAATCCCAAATTCTAATGTTCCAAATTCCGAACGTTTAGAATTTAGATATTAGAGTTTAGAATTTCTTTTGCGAAACAAAAGTATTATGCCACGAAGTTTAAAAAAAGGTCCTTATCTGGACGAAAAATTAATCAAGAAAATTTCCAAATTAAAGAAAGGAGATAAGACAATTATTAAGACCTGGAGGCGGGCTCAAACCATCACTCCGGAAATGGTTGGTTTTACTTTTGGCGTTCACGATGGCCGAGAGCATATTCCAGTTCAGATAACCGAGGAGATGGTTGGCCACAAGCTTGGCGAGTTTGCGCCAACCACTAAGTTCCATAGGCATGGTGGTAAGATGCAAAGAGAATTAGAAAGCAAAGAGAAAGAAAAGGAAGTGGCCCGAGCCAAAGAGTGAAATTTCAATTATGGAGGTCAAAGCAAAATTAAATTATTTGAGGATAGCTCCAAGGAAAATGCGATTGTTGGCTGATTTAATTCGAGGTAAAAGAGTTGTTCAAGCTCGAACAATCCTGGATTTTACTTTAAAAAGAGGTTGTCGTCCTCTAAAGAAGCTTTTAGAATCGGCAATAGCAAATGCTAAAAATAACTTTCAGTTAGAAGAAAAAGACCTTTGGATTTCTGAGATTAGAGTTGATGAAGGTCCAAAGTTGAAAAGATGGAGAGCTCGAGCCAGGGGGCGGGCAGCTGAGATTCAAAAAAAGACCTCACATATTACTTTGGTGCTTTTTGGAGAAAAGAAAAAGCCAAAAATTGCTAAGGTAAAAAAGGAAAGAGGCGAGAAAGAGGAAGTTTTGAGAGAGAAAGCAAAGCCAAAACCAGAGGTTCAAAAACCAGAAAAAGAAATTGTTCCGACCAAAGTTCCACTTGGCAGAAAGAAAATTTTCAGAAGAAAAGCTATCTAATTGCTTAATGAAAAATGAAAAATGACAATGAAAAATTAAAAATTTTGAATTTTAAACTGCGACTTTTAACTTTTAATATTTTAATTTGACTGAGCCCGAGCGAACCCTGAGCGAAGCGAAGGGTAGCAAGGGGGAAGAACATGTCTCATAAAGTTCACCAAAAAGTTTTTAAACTGAAAGGGATTAAAGATTGGATATCAAGAGGACTTTACCAAAAAAAATTTCCTCAATATTTAGAGGAGGATTTTGAACTGAGAAAATTTTTGTTAAAAAGATTACCTCAAGGAGTAGTAGAGAGTATTGAGATTGAAAGAGGAGAAACTTTGTTGAAGATTATTATCAAAACAGCCAGACCAGCCCTGATTATTGGTCGGGGAGGAGAGGAAGTTGAAAAGTTAAAAAAAGATTTGGAGAAAATTTTAAGCAAAAAAGAAACAAAAGCAGAACCCAAGCGAGAGATAAAGATAGAGATAGTTGAAGTTAAAGATCCTTGGAGCTCAGCGTCTCTTTGTAGCCAATGGATAGCTTCCCAAATTGAAAAGAGGGTTCCTTACCGAAGATGTTTAAAAATGGCTCTCCAAAGAATTATGGCTTCTAAAGAAACCAAAGGGGCTAAGGTTCAGGTTTCGGGAAGATTGAATGGCGTTTTGATTTCTCGGACCGAATGGTTGCAGCAAGGAAAGCTGCCCCGCCAGAATTTGAGAGGAATTATTGATTATGGTACCGCTGAAGCCCATTGCACTTACGGGGTGATAGGGGTTAAGGTTTGGATATACAAGGGAGAGCGCTTTGAATAGTTCTGCATAGTTCTGCGTCATGTTCGGCGTGGTTCAGCGATAAAAACATCTTAATCGCGGAAGTACGCTGAACTGCGCGCGGAACAACGCTGAAAAGTAATAGTATGGTACTAGAACCAAAGAAAATGAAACATCCAAAATGGCAGAAAGGAAGAAGCAAAGGAATAGAAAATAGGGGAACCGAACTTTGTTTCGGCAGTTTTGGATTGAAGTCTTTGGGAACCCGCTGGATTAGTTCGGCCCAAATTGAGGCAGCCAGAAAAGTGGTTATTAAAGCTTTGAAAAAGAAAGGCAAACTCTGGATTAGAATTTTCCCTCACAAGCCAATAACCTTTAAAGGAACAGAAGTTTCCATGGGTGGAGGGAAGGGAAGTGTTGCTGGTTATGTTTTTCCTATTAAACCAGGCAGAATAATTTTTGAACTAGACGGCGTTAAGGAAGAGTTAGCCAGAGAGAGTTTGAAAAAGGCCGCTGATAAATTACCTATCAAGACCAAGTTTGTAAAGCGTTCTGGCTAAATTTTCTATTGCAGAGTATAATGAAAATTTAGCAACATATTTGTGCGAAATTTATTTCGCAACCCTCATAAATTTCCACAAAAAATATGGCAGAAAAAATTAAAGAGTTTTTCCGGATGCCAAAAGGAGAACTTCAAAGAACTTTACAAGAATTAAGAGAAAAGCTACGCAAATTGAGGTTTGATTTGGCAGCTGGGAAAGTCAAGAATGTTAGAGAAATTAGGGAAACAAAAAAAGATATTGCCAGAATAGAGACAATTCTTAAAATTAAAAGTGCAAAATGAAAAGTGATAAGTTACAGTGCAAAATTAAAAATTTTGAATTTTAAATTGCAATTTTTCATTTTTAACTTTTAATTTTTAATTTTGAGTGAGCCCGAGTAAAGCTATCAGCGAGCGAGGGCGAGAGAACTATGCCAAAAAGAAAATTACAAGGAGAAATTGTTTCAAATAAAATGCAAAACACCGTGGTGGTCCAGGTGGAAAGAATTAAAGAGCACCCAAGGTACAAACGGAGATACAAGGTTTTTAAAAAATACAAAGCCCACGTTGAGAAAAATGGGTTTAAGGTTGGCGATAGAGTGATTATTGAAGAGTGCAGACCTCTTAGCAAAGAAAAGAGATGGAAGGTAGTAAAAAAGATTTAAATTTTCAAATTCCAAATCACAAATTCCAAACAAATTCCAAATTCAAAATTCCAAACCCATTTTGCTTATTAGAATTTTGATTATTAGGATTTATTTGGGATTTGGAGCTTGTAATTTGGTGCTTCTTTTGCGGAGCAAAAGCTATGATCCAACCAGGGACAAAATTAAAAGTAGCTGACAATAGCGGGGCAAAGGTGGTTCAGTGTTTTAACATTCCCGGTGGGACTAAAAAGAGGTATGCCCAACTTGGAGAGATTATTGTAGGGAGTGTTAAAGAGGCCGAGCCAAGAAAAGAAGTTAAAACTCATGATATTGTCAGAGCGGTGATCGTGAGAACCAAAAAGGCCTTTCGGAGAAAGGACGGTTCTTATATTAGATTTGATGAAAATGCTTGTTGTCTTATTGCTGATGGTAAAAACCCAAAAGGCAATAGGATTTTTGGACCGATTCCCAGAGAATTAAAAGAAAAAGGCTTTGAAAAAATAGTCACCTTAGCTGAAGAGGTAGTTTAGCGCTCGAGTCCTTTTGCTTCAGGGGACAAAAGGGCTCGGGGAAGCTGTCTTGCCTTCCCTCCGTGCTCCCTTCAGCAAGTGCCGTCGCACTTATTTATTTGTAGACCTATGAAGATTCACAAAGGAGATCAAGTATTAATAGTGAAAGGAAAAGACAAAGGAAAGAAGGCAAAGGTTTTAAGAGGTTTTCCAGGGAAAAACCAGGTTTTGGTTGAAGGAGTTAATATAAAGAAAATTCACAAAAAACCAAGAAAAGAAGGAGAGAAAGGTCAGATTGTTGAAGTCCCTTTTCCTATTCCTATTTCCAAACTGAAATTGATTTGTCCTAAATGTGCCAAACCCACCAGGGTTGGCTACAAAATAGCTGGAGAGAGTAAAAGGCGGATTTGTAAGAAGTGCGGAGGAGAAATATAAAATTTATCTTAAATGTTAGACGTCAAAGTTAAATATTAAAAACATTTAAGATTTAACATTTGAGTTTTTCGTACAGTTATGCTTAAATTAAAAGATAAATATAAAAAAGAAGTTATCCCCGCCATGAGAGAAAAGTTTGGCTACAAGAATGATTTGGCTGTGCCCAAAATTAAAAAGGTGGTGGTTAATTGTGGCTTTGGTCGAATGATAACCGGAAAGACCTCCAAGGAAAGAGAAAAGATTCAAGAGTATATCTTCAACATTTTAGCTTTAATCACCGGCCAGCGACCTCAGTATAGAGAAGCTAAAAAATCAATCTCTTCTTTCAAATTGAAAAAAAAGATGCCGATTGGGGCTCGAGTAACCTTAAGGGGACAGAGAATGTACGATTTTTTGGAAAAGTTGATTTGGTTGGTTTTTCCCCGGACCCGGGATTTTAAAGGAATTTCTACTAAACAATTTGACAAGGAAGGGAATTTGACTGTTGGTTTTAAAGAATATACTCCCTTTCCTGAAGTTACCTCAGAGAAAGAAAAAGGAATTTTTGGCCTGGAAGTTACAGTGGTGACTACAGCGAAGAACAGAGAGGAAGGTATAGAATTATTGAGATTGATGGGTTTTCCGATTCAAGAGGGGTAATGAAAAATGAAAAATGAAAAATGAAAAACCACAATCTAAAATTAAAAATTTTGAATTTTGAACTGTAACTTTTAATTTTTCACTTTTAACTTTTAATTTGACTGAACCGCCGAAGGCGGTGAAGGAATATGGCGAAAAAATCACAAATTGTAAAATCTCAGAAACTACCTAAATTTAAAACCAGAATTGTTCGGCGTTGTTTTAGGTGTGGTAGAAGAAGGGGCTATATGCGTAAATTTGGATTATGCAGGATTTGTTTTAGGGAGCTAGCCAACAAGGGAGAGATTCCTGGTGTTAAAAAGAGTAGTTGGTAATTAATTTGCGAAATGAAATTTGATTATCGTTTTTACTTTTTTATTTTTAGTTTTTAATTTCTATGGATCCAATAACTGATATGCTCAATCGTATAAGAAATGCCCAAGCTGTCAAACATCAGACAGTTGAGATTCCTTACTCCAATTTGAAACAAAAAATCGGGGAGATTCTAGTTAAAGAAGGATTTCTGGAAAAGATCGAAAAAAGAAGAAAGAAAGGAAAAAAACTGATAAAAATTTCATTAAAATACAATACCAACAAAGAACCAGCCATTACCGGTTTGAAAAGAGTTTCCAAACCAAGCCAAAGAATTTATAAAAAAGCCAAAGAGATTAGAAGGGTCAGAGGAGGTTATGGTTTGGCTATTATTTCTACTCCCCAGGGAGGATTGATGACTGATAAAGAAGCCCGAAAAAAGAAAATAGGAGGAGAGGTAATCTGTGAAATATGGTAACTAAATTTCACAGAAAATCCTAAATCACAAATCCCAAACACGTTTAGAATTTGGAACATTAGAATTTAGAATTTGTTTAGGATTTAGATATTAGAATTTAGAATTTAATCATGTCACGTATAGGTAAAAAACCAATTTTAATACCCCCGAAGGTAGAAGTTAAAATAGAAGGTCAGAAGGTTACAATTAAAGGGCCGAAAGGGGAAATTTCTCAGGAAGTTCCTGATGAGATTTTAATTGAGAAAAAAGAAAACAAAATTCATGTTTCTTTAAAAAAGAAAACCAAACAGAGCCGGGCTTTATGGGGATTATGGAGGGCCCTTTTAGAAAACGATGTCAAGGGAGTGACTTTGGGTTTTGAGAAAAAACTTGAGATAAGAGGTGTTGGTTATCGGGCCGCTCTAGAAGCTGACAGAACCGTGAAATTGGAAGTTGGTTTTTCCCATCCAATAAAATTAAAAATACCCCAAGGCATAGAGGTTTCTATTGAGAAAAATATTGTTACTGTTTCAGGAATCCAAAAACAAAAAGTAGGAGAATTTGCTGCCAAACTTAGAAAGATCAAACCAGTCGAGCCTTACAAAGGGAAAGGAATTAGATATCTTGGAGAGAAAGTGAGAAAGAAAGAAGGAAAGAAGGTAGCCGCGGCTACCGCCTAAATTTTCAATTCACAATTTTCAATTTTCAATGAAATCCCAATTTTCAATTTTCAATTCGTCGGTTTGAAAATTGAATCATTGAAAATTGAGAATTTCTGATTATGTTAAAAAAACAGCTTAAAAGACAAAAAAGACATAAGCGTGTAAGGGCAAAAATACATGGAACGGCTAAGGTTCCCCGGCTTTGTGTTTTTAGGTCAAATAGACATATTTATGCTCAATTAATTGATGATGAAAAAGGAAAAACTTTAGTTTCAGCCAATGACCTAATAATAAAACCAAAAACCAAAAGCCAAAAAGTAAAAACGAAAAATCAAAAAGGAGAAAAAGATAAAAAAATGCTTACCAAAAAAATAGGTTTAGCCTATGAAGTTGGAAAATTAATCGCCAAAAAAGCGAGCGAGAAGAAAATCAAAAAAGTTGTCTTTGACCGGGGAGGTTACAAATACCATGGCAGATTAAAAGCACTGGCTGAAGGTGCTAGAAAAGCCGGGTTAAAATTTTAAAACAATGACAAAACCACTTAAAAAAGAAAAAGATTCCAGTTCTCCTGTTACCTCCAAGATATCTACGAGGAAAAGGAGGACAGCGGCGGCGGGGACGGAGTCCTCTTCGTTTGAGAGTGAGCGAGCCCCTGAATTTGAATCACAGTTACTGGATTTATCCAGGGTGACCAGGGTGACTGCTGGAGGTAAACAGCTTAGTTTCCGAGCTGTGATGGTAGTTGGCGATAAAAAAAATAAAGTTGGCGTGGGGGTGGCTAAAGGAAGAGATGTTGCTCAGGCTGTTGAAAAAGCGACTAGAGCCGCTAAAAAGAATATCATTACCATTCCTATCTTTGCTGAAACTATTCCCCATCAAGTTGAATCAAAATTTGGCCCAGCCCGAGTTCTTTTACGGCCCCAAAAAAAAGGAAGGGGGGTGGTAGCTGGAGGAGTGGTTAGGGTGATTTGCAAGTTGGCTGGAATAAAAAATATCTCTTCCAAATTATTATCTAGGTCAAGAAATAAACTTAATATCGCCAGAGCAACCATCAAAGCCCTTCGGGCTTTGAAAATCCGAAATCCGAAATCCTAAATACTAAACAAATCATAAATCCTAAATCACAAACCCCAAACACGTTTAGAATTTGGAACATTAGAATTTAGAATTTAATCATTCATGCAGTTACATCATCTAAAACCAAAACATAAACCTAAAAAAAAGAAAAGGATAGGAAGAGGAGGAAAGAAAGGTACTTATTCTGGCAGAGGTATTAAAGGGCAGAAAGCAAGAGCTGGCAGAAAATTCCAGCCAATTATTCGGGAACTAATTAAAAAATACCCAAAGCTTAGAGGATATCGCCAAAAAAGTAGAGAAAAGTTTGAGGTCGAGGTAAATCTTTTAATTTTAGAAAAAAAATTTAAAGCTGGAGAAAAAATTACTCCCAAGATTTTGATTGAAAGAAGAATAATTCGTAAAATAAAAGGAAAGATACCAGAAGTTAAAATTTTGGGGAAAGGAGAATTGAATAAGAAATTAGTTATTGAAGGTTGCATGGTTTCCGAGAGCGCTCGAGAAAAGATAGAGAAAGCCGGCGGCAAAATTAAATCCTAAATCTTAAATCCTGATTTCTAAATAAATCCAAAGTCCAAAATCAAAAATTCAAAACATTTAGAATTTTGAACAATTAAATTTAGAATTTATTTAGGATTTAGTGCTTAGAATTTAGAGTTTCTTTTGCGGAGCAAAAGTTATGTGGTTTCAAAAACTTATCTTAATTTTTAAAGACAGACAACTCCGAAACAAAATCCTTTTTGTTTTGTTTGTTTTTGTTGTTTTTCGATTAGCCGCTAATATTCCCATTCCCGGGATAGATTTAGAAAATCTAAGAAGGTTTTTTCAGGAGAACCAGTTTTTTGGGCTTTTGAATCTTTTTGTGGGGGGAGCTTTAAGAAATCTTAGCATTGTTATGTTGGGACTTGGTCCTTATATTACCTCGGTCATTATTTTGCAACTTCTGACTATGATTTTTCCTCAACTTGAGAAGATGTACAAAGAGGAAGGAGAGGAAGGTAGGCGCAGATTTAACCAGTATGGCAGAATACTGACCGTTCCGCTGGGGGTGGTTCAGGCCTACGGAATGTTAACCTTATTGCAGCGTCAAGGAGCCATTTCTGCTATGAGTTCCTCTTTGCTTTTGACTTCAATTTTAACTATCACTGGCGGAGCTTTGTTTTTAATGTGGTTGGGTGAGTTAATTACCGAGAAAGGAATCGGGAATGGGGTTTCTTTGTTAATATTTGCTGGAATTGTTGCCAGAACTCCAACTGAAATTCGGCGGATTGCTTTGACTTGGAATCCAGCCCGTTTACCCTCCTATATTTTCTTTTTTGCTGTCAGTTTAATTATTATTGCTGGGGTTGTTTTAATTACTGAAGCCCGGAGAAACATCCCAGTTTCTTATGCTAAAAGAGTCAGAGGGCATAGAATGTATGGTGGGGTTTCTACCCACTTGCCAATAAATGTCAATCCGGCTGGAGTAATTCCCATAATTTTTGCTTTATCACTTTTACTTTTCCCAAGCATGATAGCTAATTTCTTAACTAGTGGGGGCAATCCGGTTTTAGTTGGTTTGGCTCAAGGGATTACTAATTTTTTACAGAACCCTTGGGTCTACGGAATTTTATTCTTTATGTTAGTTTTTCTTTTCACTTATTTTTATACGGCGGTAACTTTTGATCCAAAGACAATAGCAACTAACCTTCAGAAAATGGGTGGTTTTGTGCCAGGCATCCGACCGGGCGCCAACACCGCTGATTTTTTGCACAAAATTCTTTATAGAATTCTCTTTATTGGAGCAATATTTTTGGGTTCAATTGCTGTTATGCCATCAATTGTTCAAGGAGTAACTGGGGTGATGGCTTTTCGTTTTTTGATTGGAGGTACCGCTATTTTGATTGTGGTCAGTGTGGTTTTAGATACCTGGCGACAAATCAAAGCCCAAATGGAAATGAGAGAGTATGAAAGGTTTTAGTGGACCCCTTTCTTTAGAAGAAAGGTATCCAACCGTCAAAGAACTTAAGGTTATTTTTCGCTCGGGCCCTTATAACCCGTAGTGAAAAGTATTATATCGAGACCCTTTTTAAAAAAGATTCTCGAGCTCTCCAAATGAATCAAAATAAAAAATTAGTGATTATCCTAATAGGAGCGCCAGGTTCTGGGAAGGGAACTCAAGCTGGACTTTTGGCTGAAAAGTTAAGTTTGTATTATTTTGAAACAAGTAAAATTATAGAAGAAGCATTTAATAAGGCGGGGAAAGGGGAGTTTGTTAGAATTGGGAGGAAAAAATATTTTTTTGAAAAAGAAAAAAAATTGTGGCAAGAAGGAATTCTTTGTAGTCCACCTTTTGTAACTTATTTAGTTACTGAAAAGATAAAAGAGCTTTTTAAAATGAATGAAAATCTGATATTGGCTGGTTCTCCTCGTACCCTTTATGAAGGTGAGAGAGTGGTGCTTTTGTTGGAGAAGTTATATGGTAAAAAAAATATCAAAATTGTTTTAATTGAGGTTTCAGCCAAAGAATCGATTTTTAGAAATTCCCATCGAAGAATTTGTCAGTTGATGCGTCACCCAATTTTGTACTCAAAAGAGACAAAAAATCTTAAAATATGTCCTTTAGATGGTTCAAAATTAATCAGGAGAAAAGGGTTAGATGATCCAGAGACCATTAAAGTTAGGTTGAAAGAATATAAAGAAAGGACTCTTCCTTTGATTGAATATTTTAAATTGAGGGGACTAAAAGTGAAAAAAGTTAATGGGGAAGGTTCAGTAGCTAAAGTTTTTGATAGAATTTTAAAATCCCTAAAATTATAAAATAAAAGGAAAGAAATTAAAACTTTCCTTAAACAACTTACGATCGTGGGTTATTTAAGGAAGATTATACTGAATTAAAATGATTACAATTAAATCTAAAGAGGAAATCAAAATAATGAAAGAAGGGGGTAGAATTTTAGCAGAAATTATGGATGAAATTAAAAAGAAAGTGCAAGTGGGTATAACTACCAGAGAATTAGACAGGGTAGCAGAAAGTCTTATTTTTAAATATGGAGGCACTCCTGCTTTTAAGGGTTACGAAAATTTTCCTAGCACTTTATGTGCTTCGGTAAATCAAGTGATTGTTCATGGAGTGCCCTCTGATTATAAATTAAAACAGGGGGATATTTTATCTTTAGATTTGGGAATAAAATATAAAGGATTTTTCACTGACATGGCAGTTACTTTGCCCGTTAAAAATTACAGAAATCAGACCTCTGTAAATTTCGAAGCAATGCGACTCATCAGAGTTACTAAAAAAGCTCTGAAATTTGCCATCAAAAAATCAAAGCCAGGAAATACTTTCGGTGATATTGGCAACACTATTCAAAGATATGTTGAATCCCAGGGCTTTAATGTTGTTCGAGAACTTTGCGGTCATGGCATTGGAAAAGAGCTTCATGAAGAACCCCAAGTTTTAAATTATGGAAAACGCCACAAAGGTGAAGTTCTCAAGGAAGGAATGACTTTTTGTATTGAACCTATGGTTACAGTAGGAGATTGGCATATCAAAAAATCTTCTGATGGTTTTGGCTGGGAAACTCGCGACGGCTCTTTATCTTGCCACTTTGAGGTGACAGTAGCGATTGGAAAAAAAGGAGCCTTTGTTTTGACAAAAATTTAAATTTCTCTGCCAATAATTTGTTACGATCGTATGGTTTTGTAGATTTGATAGACTGGGTAAAAATATATAAATAATTCTTGAAAGAGACATCAAAAAAATCTAACCTTCTTTTTTATTTTATTTTTGAATTTGGTATAATAGAGAAACAATTTCACAATAAAGCAATATGAAATTATCGGTTATTATTCCAGCTTATAACGAAGAAAAAAGATTGCCGAGGACTTTGAGAGAGATTGATGGATATTTGAAGAAACAAGATTATGATTCAGAAATTATTGTGGTTAGTGACGGTTCAACAGATAAAACAGTTGAAGTAGTGAAGAATTTAATGAACTATATTGAGAACCTGAAAATTCTTGATTTTAAAAAAAACCGAGGCAAGGGCTTTGGAGTTCGCCAGGGAATGTTGAAAGCGATGGGGGATTATAGATTATTCACCGATGCTGACAATTCAACTTCCATAGACCAGGTGGAGAAAATGTGGTCTTTTTTTGAAAAGGGATATGATGTAGTGATTGGCTCAAGAGATGTAAAAGGGGCAGTACTCAGTCCACCTCAACCTTGGTGGCGAAGATTATTGGGTGATATTTTTCGTTTTTTAACTCATATAATTTGTGGTACGTGGGGAATTTTAGATACTCAGTGTGGCTTTAAAGGATTTACCAAAAAAGCTGCTGAAAATATTTTCAAGGAAGCTAAAATTAATGGCTTTGCCTTTGACCCAGAAATTTTGGTGATTGCTAAAAAATTTGGTTATAAAATTAAAGAAATTCCGGTTCGCTGGCGGAATGATCCAGAGAGCAAAGTAAAATTTAAAAATATGATTAAAATGGGAATTGGTCTTTTTAAAATAAGATTAAATTTAATTTTCCATAAATATGATTAAAAAAAAGTTGAAGAAAGCAAAATTTCCTTCAGAATTGAGATTAGATTTGGTCAGTAAGGACTGGGTAGTTATTGCTACTGGAAGGGCACGGAGACCGGAAACTTTTAAGAAAGAAAAGAGAAAGGTGAGAGAGGGTTCCAAAAAAACTTGTCCTTTTTGTCGCACCGAGACCCTAGAGAAACCCACTTTGATTTTTGCCAAAGGAAAAAAACTAAACCGGACCAAAAAAATCCCTAAAAACTGGACAACTATTGTTATTCCGAATAAATTCCCAGCTGTTTTACCTTCAGAAACTTTGAACCAAAGAACCAAAGGACCGTATCAAATAATGGACGGAGTTGGTTTTCATGAGGTAGTGATTACTCGCGACCACCAACGAGATATGTCTCAATTTTCAATTGAAGAAATTAAAGAGGTAATTGACGTTTATCAAGAAAGATATTTGGAGTTGATGAAGAAAAAATTCGTTAACTATATTTCTATTTTCCATAACCACGGAGAAGAAGCCGGGGCTAGTATCAGCCATCCCCATTCCCAAATTATTACCACTCCTTTAATTGATGCTGATTTGCAAAAAGCCCTTTTGAATTCCGAAAAGTTTTTCAAAGAAAAAGGAAGTTGTATTTATTGTCTGATGAACAATTGGGAGAGAGAAGTTAAAAAAAGAATTGTTTTTGAAAACAAAAATTTTTTAGTCCTCTGTCCTTTTGCCTCAAAGGCTGCTTTTGAAGAGATTATCTCACCCAAAAAACACCGGGCTTATTTTGAGAAAATAACAACAGAAGAAAAATGGGATTTAGCTGAGGCCTTTCAAAAAGCTTTATCAAAACTTTATAAAGGCCTCCACCGTCCGGCTTATAATTTTTATTTACATTCAGCACCCTCAGATGGCAAAAAATACCCCTTTTATCACTGGCACTGGACAATTTTACCCAAAACTGCAATTCCGGCTGGATTTGAAATAGGAACCAGAATGGAAATCTCTACAATTGAACCAGAGAAAGCCGCCGAGTACCTGAGAAAACAATAATTAGCGCTTTGGGCACGGTTGTTTCAGGGAGCAAAGGGGCTCGGGTAAGCTGCCTCGTCCTCCTTCCGTGCTCCCTTCAGCAAGTGTCCTTCAAGTTTGTTCAAAATGCGAACTCTCATAGTTGCCAACTGGAAAATGAACCCTACCAGTTTAAAAAAAGCTAAACTCCTTTTTAATTTGATAAAAAGAGGGGTAAAAAATATCAAAAATGTTGAGGTTGTTATCTGCCCACCTTTTGTTTATTTAGAAAGGTTTAAGGTTCAAGGAACGAGGTTCAAGTTAGGCGCTCAGGATTGTTTTTGGCAAGAAAAAGGGGCTTTCACCGGAGAAGTTTCTCCTCAGATGCTCAAAGATTTCGGAGTAAAATATATTATTTTAGGTCATTCAGAAAGAAGGCAAATTTTAAGAGAAACAGATGAAATGATAGCCAAAAAACTAAAAAAAGTTTTGCAACTCAATTTAAAACCGATTTTATGTGTGGGAGAAACAAAGAAAGAAAAACAAAAAGGAGAGACCTTTAAGATTTTGAAAGCTCAATTGGAAAAAGATTTAAAATCAATCTTAAATCTGAAATCTGGAATTTTAAATCTAACTATTGCTTACGAGCCAATTTGGGCAATCGGAACGGGCAATCCTTGTTCAGTTGACGATGCTTTAACTGCTATCTTGTTTATCCGAAAAGTTATTTCAAAAATTTTTAGTCCTAAGGTGGCTAATAAAATTCGGATTCTCTACGGAGGAAGCGTTAATTCAAAAAATGCTGACGAGTATCTTCGAGAAGAAAATATAAATGGATTGTTAGTTGGCGGTGCTTCTTTAAAACCTCGTGAATTTGCAAAAATAGTTAAAACCTGCTATGCTTGAAAATATGGAAGATTCTCAAAAAATTCATTTTTACAATCCTACTTTAGGTAAACTCAATTTTAATAGAGTGATTGAGGAGATTTTTAATTATATGAAAGAAAAACCCCATAAATTTTATGATATCGTGGTTGGTTGTGACTCCTCTTGCGGAGAAAACCTTTCTTTTCCGGCGGTTATAGTTATTTTGAGAGTTGGCGAGGGGGGAAGATTCTTTTTGAAAAAAATTCGCTACCCGGCATCTCAAAAAAAGAGATTCTCTAATTGGCATCAAAGAATTTTACAAGAAGTTCTTTTGTCTTGCGAGTTAGCTTTAAGTCTCAGAGAGGCGATTCAAAAGAAAATTAAAAAAGCTAAAACCTCTTTGCATTATCAATTTCGCTATATTCACGCTGACATTGGAGAGGGAGGACCAACCAAAGATATGATAAGAGAAATTGTTAGCTTAATAAAAAGCAATGGCTTTGAACCAAAAATAAAACCAGAATCTTTTGCTGCCTCAGTGGTGGCTGATCGATACGCCTAAAAACTCACAGTTTAAAGAATAAAGCGCAAAACTTTAGCGGAGAACACTATGACTAAAATAAAAAATCTTTCTTCTAATGAATTAAAAGCAGTAAAAGAATTCAAAAGAGAATTGCTTAAGAATTTTCAGGTCATTGATTTTAGACTTTTTGGTTCTAAAGCGAGGGGTGATTTTAATAAAAAATCGGACATTGATTTACTAGTAGTTCTTAAAAATGTTTCTAAAAAAAACAAAGATAAGATTTATGATTTAGCAAATGACATTTTGTTTAAATACGGAATTGATTTATCGGTAAAAATTTTTGCTCAAAAAGAGTATAATTATTTAAATAATATTCCTTCTGTTTTTATGCAGCTCGTCAAAAGAGAAGGAATCTCTTTATGACCATTCTTTATCCAAAAGTAAATCCTTCTCCAGAAGAAATTGCCAGTCATCTTAAGCTTGCCAGAGATAGAATTCGTTCAGCAGAAATTTTGTTGAGGGAGGGAAAATATAGAGATGCGATATCACGAGCTTACTATGCGTTTTTTGATGCGGCTTCTGCTCTTTTATTAACAAAAGGTTTGGTAGCCAAAACTCATGCAGGATTACTTACTTTATTTGGCTTATATTTCGTTAAAAAGGGGAAGATAAAACCTAAATTTGCTCGCTTTTTTAGAAAAGCGAAAGAAGCCAGAGAAGAAGCAGATTACGAGGTATATAAGAAGTTTTCTAAAGGTGAGACCGAAACGATTATTGGAGAAGCAAAAGAATTTGTCAAAGAGGTAGAAAAAACAATAAAGTTTTAAAGTAATAAATAAAGACTGTAAGCTAGAATCTTTCGCTGCCTCAATTGAATAACCCTGATTTTCCCAAAAACACTGGCTCTTGCACATCTACTTTCCTTAAATCATATTGTACGACAAGTAGTTAGCTCAGGACTTTCTTTTCTTTTTTCTCTTTGAAGTGTTTCTGCTTTTTCTCTTTACTTTATCTTTTTTATTATATTTTCCTTGATATCGATGAAGAAGTTCTCTTGCATATTTAACTTTCTCTTCCCGGGTCATCCCTTCCAGTTTCTTTCTCTCCTCTTCCGCTCCTATCTTTCCCTTTTCTAAAAGAGGTCCTGTTTGTTTCCACCATTCCAAATATTTTAAACATTCCTCATCGGTCATTTCTTTCTGGTCTTTTTCCATTTTTAAATTCCATTAAAATTGCCAAAACCCGCTTGACAAAAGGCTTTCAGCTATGTTATAATATTAGTAGCCCTTCCAAAATCTCACCTTTAGCACTCACCTTGAGCTACCTTTCTGCCAGAAAGGAGACAAATATGCTACCAAGTTTGCTTGAAACTTTATCTGAAGCAAATTATGA
>JAGGXV010000027.1 GCA_021162885.1 bacterium
AATACAAAGTAGATTACTAAATTCGGGTTTAATATAGTCTTGGTACTGAATTTAAAAAAGGCGCAAATTGATGATTTCTAATAGTATCATTTGATACCTACTCATAAAATATGGTAGCGGATTATGAGTTGTTATTGTTGTTCTTTGACAGATCTTTCCAGAGTTTTTTGTATTCTTTCACGAGTCTGACTCCCATGCCGGTAAAGAATGCGATTTTCTCTGTGGGCATGTTTTTTTCCAACAAGGGTTTGATTCGTTCAAAGTCACGGATATAGGTATCCACACATTTGGGATCATGATCCAGTTTCCTTGCAATTTCCTGGGTGAAATGACCCTGAAGATAAAGTTGAATGACCTGTTTTTTATGGGTGTAAGTTAAGCCCAGGTCGTGGATACTACCGCGGTTGGGTAAGACCTTTTGGTTCTGAATTTCCCACTGCCTTTTCATTTTATGAGCTGTGGTTAAGGAGATATTGAAAAGAACTGCTACATCCGTATTGGACAACAAAGCCCCTTGTTGATAAGCTTCTTGGTAGACTTGGGCAATTCGTTCCGGAAGCAGTTCTCTGGGTTTTATCCCATTGGCTAATTTCTCAATCTCTTCATGCGTGATAAAGGTAAGCGTTACCGGTTTCAGTTTGGTTTGGGCGATGGTCTTGCCCATCCCTGGATAATCATCTTTGTCGATGCCTAACCAGCGGATTTGATAAGCCTCTACACGCTGTTGTTCCGGAGCATATTCCCGAATAATTTTCATAAAACGCTCAATTAACGCATCGGCAATCGCCAATTTATGGTCATAGCCAAAATTCATGATCAGCTCTTGCTTGAGCATGTTCTCCAGTGTCTTTTGCTGCAGACGGCCAAATACCAGTTTGGTATACGTCCTTTCCAGGGCTGGGTCTTTCATCGTTTCCTCCTGTTTCTGATCAAAAGTTTTTTTTTACCGACAGATGATAATGCTGTTTCAATTCCTCCAGCCTGGACTGGTATTCAGATTTGTGCTTAACCAGCTTATAAAGCTGAATATATTCGTTGATTAACTTTGGACTTAATCGTGTAGCCAGACGAATTTGATCTTGGGGATAGCCCTGTTCCAATAAAAGAAAAACACGAGTAAAATCAATAAGATATCGCTCAATACTGTTCAAACTATGCTGCATGCGATTGGAAATCTCGGTCTCGGTATATCCCTGGAGAAAAAGTTGGATCACTTTGGTTTTATGAGACATTCCCGGGCCAATATCCCGGTAGTTTCCCCGTGTCGGAATGTAGATGTCTTGTTGCCGATATTCAGCCATAATTCGCTTGACTGTGGGTACCGAAACGTTGAGTAAAATTGCCAGGTCCTCTTGAGTGAGTAAGGCTCCTTGCCTGCGAGCCTCCTCTGTTAGCCGAAGGACCTGAGCTTTGTGTAAAGCATACAGTCCCTGTTTGTTTCGTAATTGGATGTCCTGATCGGTGAACAAGGTTAATTTGATTTTCTTTTTTTCGCACTGGGCCAGTGACTTGCCAGCAGGCTCATGAATCGCTACCGCCCGGTACCAGATTTGGCCCTCCTGCAAAACTTGGGATTGATGTTTGCGAAACTCCAGAAGAATGAACTGAACCAGATTTTCTGCTTCAGCCAAGGATAGGCTGTAATACCTCAAAAACACCGAGATCAACCATGCGGCAAAGGTCTTTTGTCTCAATCGCTCACCAGGATTTTTGGATCGTTTCATGAGTTCCCTACTCCTTTCTTTAGTTAACTGCTAACTGTAATTTACAAAATTTCCAAGTAGGGATCAAGTGATCTAATACGTAAAAAACAAAAAAGCGCAGGTAAAAAAGGCGTTGTTAACAAATCGCTTGGCCGCTTTGGTAGGGGAAACAGGAACAGGCAAGACCTTGCTAGCAAGAAAAATAGCCCAAGAATTAACTGGCGAGTATGAATTTATTGTCGCTTCCTATGGATACACCAAAAAAGACCTTCTTTATTATCTTGGTTTGGCAGCTAAAGAAGGGAAAATCGTAATTATTGATGGGCTCAACTATATTTTGCCCGCGGTTTTACTTGAAAGCATCGATGCCTTTTGCGAAGCGAAGCCGGGTCAGAAAATACCTATTGGGAGTAAAGAGGTTGAAGTAAAACCCGGTTTTGGAGTAATCCTGACAGGAAATATCACCAGATCGGGAATCCAAGACAGATATGTTGGAGAAAAAACCGTCAGGGCTTTAGCAAATAGATTAAATTCCGGCTTTATTGAATATGGTTTGCTGCCCCAATCTCATATTTCTTTTGAGGAATCTATTTTAGATGAAGAAGAACTTGGGAAGAAAAAAATCCCAAACAGAGAACTTTTTGAAGTTGGACTGTCGCTTTTGGCAGATGAAAAAGGAAACATTTCCGGGCCCAAAGATCTTCTTAAGAAAACCTGGGACCTTTCAGTTCTCTTTTCTGATTTACAGAAAATTTATGCCGGCGAGAAATTAGAAACATCAGTAAAACTTCCAGGGGGTGAAGATATGGTTTTAAAAGAATATGCTATTTCCAACAGAACCTTTAGGGCGGTTTTAGAACAGTGGGAAAATGATAATTTTAGATACTCGAGTGACTGGTACATTTATAATAATCTTATTAGACCGGCTTCTCTAGTCTCTTCAAGTGAAGCAGGCCAAATTTTTGCTTATTTGAAAGGCACAGGGATGTTTTTTCAGGATAAAAGTTGGGACGCTTTAAAACCTCAATCCACCACTTACCGCCTTGAAGGCATAGAGGAAATTGAAAGAAATCAAAAGGATTTTCTTAGAAGCCAAGAGCTTAAAGAACCAACTTATTATTTTACTCCTCAAGAAGTAAGTGAAGCCTTGATGGGAGTAAGAATGCCATCAATAGAAAAAGTGGTAAGAGAAAAGAATGCAAGAGAAGAGAGAAAAGAGTGATCTGGCAGAGAAAAGCGGGAAGTTAAAGGAGGAGGGATATAATGAAATTATGGAACCTATTAAAAGAGCAGAGGAACTAACAGAATTTTCTTGCGAAGATGAAGGTAAAATTCCCAAAATGTTATCAAAACTTTACTAAATCTTCGAAAGTTTAGTAAAAATTGAATAATAGAGGTA
>JAGGXV010000023.1 GCA_021162885.1 bacterium
AGGCAAACCAACCGCCCTAATTATCAAAGCAGGCACACCAGATTCCAAAGCTACAGTAGGAAACAACCAAGCAGGTATCTGCTCTTATTACCAAGGTACTTTTTGTGGAGTAGGCAAGGTTTGTCAAAACGGGGAGTGTGTGGACAAATAAATCTATCTTTTTCAACCAAAAAACGGAGAACTGTTCTCCGTTTTTTAATTTGAGTTGTTGATAAATATTTTTGATGGTATAATGAAATCGGAAGTTAAATTAAGTCCCCACATTAAAATTTGGTATGGGGGCAAAGGTCAAAAATAATTATAAGCAAAAATTATGAAAAATATACTCAAGAAAGAAGTGAAAAAGGTTTATAGTTTTGTTTTGGTGGGTTTGGCGGCTGGGATTGCGATTGGATTGATTCTCCAATACGCTGGTTTAACCAAAGCCTCACCGGATGTTCCCAACCCTGGCCATCCAGCAAGCCAAATTGAGCCCGGCACTTTTGCTTCTGGTGATTATACTTTTCCTAAAGACCTCACAGTGGGTGGAGGTGACATAACAGTAAGCAAGGAGGGTAACTATAGTTCAATCTATTTTCCCGCCCAAACCAACGATCCAGGATACATACAGCATTATGAGAGCAATAACACAGGAAGGCTTTACCTTATGCCAGGTGATGACTGGTCATCGAGTGATGCAGTAATTGTAAAAGGAACAGACGAAAACTGGGCTCATGAATTGAGAGCAGATGGTTGGCTTGGAGTTGCTTCTGGTATTTACGATAGAACAGATGACACACTTAATGTATCAGATAGCTTATCTGTATCTGGCACTATAAAAGGTTCCTACTATGGATTAGGCAATGTAGTGGAGCATTCCTCTTCTGGCACCGGGTATCCTTATTGGAGCGTTGATCTTGGAAGCGGTTGGTCAAATGGAACGAAAATTATATTCGGGTT
Organism: bacterium; assembly: GCA_021162885.1. Classification (GTDB taxonomy): domain Bacteria; phylum Patescibacteriota; class Minisyncoccia; order Minisyncoccales; family CG1-02-41-26; genus JAGGXV01. Next base: position 940 of record JAGGXV010000023.1, read on the forward strand.
TACCGGCAAAAAAGCATCAAGCGGAAGCGGGGGTCCAGTGATGTATGTTTATCGAGACGATTGGAGTTGGTCAAGCAGTATTAGTTTAAAGTATAATAATTGGAGATACGGGCAGAAAACTGTTACCATAGGAGGGCATGAAAGTTCTAATTTAAAAGTAAGCATATATCACCATCCGCGCAACTCTAGTGGGAAGTCCTATTCAAGGGGAGCTTTTGTTAATGTTATCTCAAATCCTTAATGCTTGATAAATAAAGAGACAAACTGAGGTAGCTCTCAAGGGAAAATAAATTATGCCCAACAAAAAACTAATTATTGGAGTAAGTGTTATTTTTAGTATTGGAGCGGCAGCTATATTGGGTTTTTACTTTTCAACCGAGGAAGCAAAAGCTTCTCCTGGTTTGAGTTGTTCGGTTACCAGTGGTGCTTGTGACGGCACCGTTGTTTTTAAGATGTTCTCAACTGACAACTCTCATGCTGAGATGCCTGACCAAACTAATTATAATTATAAAGTTTGTTGTTCGGGAGTGGCTGGTTTGGGAAATTCCTGCAGCGGCACTTACGATACAGTTTTGAAATTGTCAGCTCCGACCAATGCTCATGTTGAGGAGAAAACCGAAACTAATTATTCAAACCCGGTTTGTCTGTCGGTTTCAGGAGGCACTGTAAGTTGTGATTATTCAACTGATTGTTCAGCTCTTGGCGCTGATTATGTTTGTTTGGCTTCAATTTCTGGAGATACTAACGCTCATGTGGGGAATTGCACTGCTTACCCAACTAAAGTTTGTTGTAAAGTTATATCTGGACCAAATCCTCCCATTAATATTAAATGTGAAGGTGCTGAGAATCCCACCTCAGTAACCGATCAAACTCCTGACTTGGGAGCAGAATATGACCATCCAAATCCAGCAAGTGTAGCTTTATTTTATCAAGTTCAGGTGATTAAAGAAGGTGGAAGTTGGTCTTCTCCTTTGTGGGACAGCACAAAAACAAGTTGTAGTGTTTCTGAGGGTTCAAGAAAAGAGATTGTTTATGGGGGCACTCCCCTTTCATTTGATAGGGCTAAATACTATCAAAGATGGAAATTTTGGGATGACGAAGGAAATGAAGGAGAATGGAGTGATGGAACTGATTTTTGGGTAATGGTGGGTCCTCCTACAGTAACTACAACCGAGGCAACTTCAATTGGGGAGACCGAAGCTACTTTAAATGGTACAGTCCTTGATGATGGCGGAGAAGCCAGTGAATATCGATTTGAGTATGATGTAGATTCAGGAGAACCATATACTCAAAACACCGACTGGAGTGGGGCTGGAGATACAAAAACTACCGGCCAATCATTTTCTAAAACTGTCACAAACTTAAATCGAGGAACTTTATATTATTTTAGAGCCCAAGCTAAAAATAACTACGGTACAGCAAGCGGTGGGGAGAAAACTTTTTTGACCAAACCTCAAAAACCTCTTAATTTTACGGCTACCCCTGGTGATACCAAAATTACTCTTTCTTGGACAAAGGGGGATGGGGCTCAAAGAACTATGATAAGGCGGAGCACTTCTGATTACCCAGCAACTCCTAGCGATGGCGCTCAAGTTTATTTTGACACCGGAGAAAGTTTCATTGACACCGGCCTGACTAATGGAGTGACTTATTATTATAGTGCTTTCTCGGAAGTTACGGCTGATTCTTTACAACAATACTCTGACAAATCTACCTCTTCAGCTACTCCGAGTATTCCTCCCTGTGTTGAACACAATATCTATGGTTGGGCTTTTGCAGAAAACATTGGTTGGCTCAGTTTTTCTTGTAAAAATTGCGACAGTGATAATAACGGCTATATTGATAGCGGTGCTTGCGGTGGAGATAATTCTAGTACTGTCGCTGGAGATTATGGTGTAGATATGGATACATCAACTGGTATTTTTTCTGGTTATGCTTGGTCAGAAAACATTGGTTGGATAACTTTTAACGAAGAGGAACTTTCTGGTTGTCCTTCAGGAAGTTGCCGAGCTGAAATGGACTTATTGACTGCTAAATTATCGGGTTGGGCCAGGGCTTTAACTTACGGAGATGGTTGGGATGGCTGGATAAGATTGAGCGACACCCATTACGGAGTTTCTTTGGATTCTGCAACTGAAGAATTTGAAGGTTGGGCGTGGGGAGGTGATGTGATTGGCTGGGTGAGTTTTAATCATCTTAATTGCGATCCTGATAATGATGGTTTGACCGAAGGAGGGGCCAACAATCCTCACTATCCTCAATGCCCAGACGGTCAGTCAATTGCCGATTATAAAGTTGAAACTACTTTAGATTTTAATTTCCCTCCTACTGCCACTGACCTCTTGGTTGACCAAGGAGATTATTGCAGTTATCCTTTACATCCAATTTTCTCTTGGACTTTTTCTGACCCAGATGGAGATACCCAGGGGGCTTATCAAGTTCAAGTTGATGATAATTCTGATTTTTCTTCGCCAGAGATAGATTCGGGAAAAGTTCTTTCAAGTTCAGAATCTTACGCCGCCCCCACTCCCCTTTCTTACAGGACCACCTATTGGTGGCGATTGAAAGTTTGGGATGAAGGCGGCACTCCCTCAATCGATTGGATTTCTGGGCCTTCCTTTACCACTCCTTTGCATGCTTATCCTGATCCTGATTTCACTTGGACTCCTCTTTTTCCAACCAAAGAGGAAATCGTTCAGTTCTGTAGCGCCCAAGAAGCTGGAGTTTGCCCTGAAGATGTAAGTACTTGCTATGACATAAATGGCAACGAGATTTCTTGTTTGGGCAAAGAATTTTTATGGACTTTCCCTGAGGGAACTGAATTTGCTACTGGAACCTCCTCAACCTCTGAGAATCCTCGAGTAACATTTGATTCCACTGGGACCAAAAGCGTTTCCCTTAAAATAACCGATGAGGTTGGTTCTTGTACCCGTACCAAATCAGTTGGGGTAATGTTGCCTTTGCCAAGGTGGAGGGAAGTAGCCCCATAACCTTTCGCTTCGCGAAAGCAAATCCTAAATCCGAAATCCTAAACTCTAAACGTTTTGAATTTTAATATTTGAATTTCGAATTTGTTTAGAATTTAGAGTTTAGAAGTTAGAGTTTTCCTTTGACATGGGGGATTTTTTTTGCTAAAATTATTTCGGAATCTTAACCATGGAATTTGGTAGATAATTTGATACCCAAGTATCATTTATGAATTACCAAAATTTCACCAAAAATTATGAACCAAGTTACCCTACTTTTTGTAGGTTTTGTTTGTTTGGCTTTGGGAGCAATTTTAGGCTATCTCGCTCGGCAATCAATTGTCAGAAAGAGAAAAGGAACAATTGAAGCGAAACTCCAGAAGAAAATTAGCCAGGTTAAACAAGAGAGTGAAGAGATTCTGGCTCGAGCCAGAGAACAAGCTGCCAAAATAATTTCAGAAGCTCAACAAGAAACCGATAGCCGGAGAAAAGAACTTTTAAAAACAGAAAGATTGCTTTTCAAAAGGGAGCATATTCTCGATGAAAAAATTTCTGCTCTAGAAGAGAAAGAAAAAGAATTTGGAAAGAAGGTAAAAAAGCTTAGAGAAATGAAAGAGAAGTTGGAGGAAGCCAGAGAGGAAGCTCAGAAAAAATTGTCAAAAATCGCCCAACTTTCTCAAAAGGAAGCCAAAGAGGAACTTTTGCGAAATATCGAAAAAGAGTACAGCCGAGAATTAGAAGAGAGAATTCAGAAGTTATCAAAAGAGGGGGAGGAGAAATTTAAACAAAGAGCTCAAGAGATAATTGCTTCAACCATCCAGAGGTACGCTTTAAGTCAGGCTCAGGAGATAACAACCACCACCTTGAATCTTCCTTCCGATGAAATTAAGGGAAAAATCATTGGCAAGGAAGGAAGAAATATTAAGGCCTTTGAGAAATTGACCGGAGTTGAAATTTTGGTGGATGATACTCCCGAAACTGTAATTATCTCTGGTTTTAATCCGGTTCGGCGACAGATTGCTAAGATTGCCTTGGAAAGGTTGATTCAAGATGGCAGAATTCAGCCAGCTCGAATTGAAGAGCAAGTCAAAAGGGCCAAAGAAGAGGTTGAAAGCCAGATAGCCGAATTTGGTAAGAACGCCATTTACGAAACTGGCATTGTTGACCTGCCAGAAAAAATTGTCTCTCTTTTGGGGAGATTATATTTCAGAACAAGTTATGGCCAGAATGTTTTGTTGCATTCAATTGAGGTTGCTCATTTAGCTTCGGGATTAGCTGAAGAAATTGGAGCTGACCCCAAAGTTGCCAAGAAAGCCGGACTTTTACACGACATTGGGAAGGCAGTAGATAGAGAGATTGAAGGTTCCCATGTTGATATTGGCATAAAGATTTTAGAAAAATTTGGGGTTGAAAAAGAAGTGATTACGGCTATGAAAGCTCATCACGAAGAATATGAGCCCGAAACCCTTGAGGCAATTTTGGTTAAGGTGGCTGACCAGATTTCCGGAGCCAGACCAGGGGCCAGAAAAGACACTCTGGAGAATTACTTGCGGAGATTGAAAGAATTAGAAGATATTGCTTTGAGTTTTACGGGAGTAGAGAAGGCCTATGCCATTCAGGCGGGAAGAGAAATTAGGGTTTTTGTCCGGCCTGAAGAAATCGGGGATCTCGAAGCTTACAAACTTGCCAGAGACATCGCTGGGAGGATTCACCAAGAGCTTAATTATCCTGGCGAGATAAAAGTCAATGTGATTCGAGAAACCAGAGTAATAGAATATGCTCGTTAGCTCCCTTGACTTGTTTGCCTTGAAAAAACCGCTATAATATAATTATTAAACTGAAAAGGTCGGATTTATTATTGTTAACTAACTAAAAAAATGGCAAAACTAACCAAAGAAGATTTAGTTGAGACAATAGTGAAGGTGGCAGATTGTTCTAAGAAATGTGCTACTGATTGTTTAAACGCCATCTTAAATGATATCACTAAAGGCCTGAAGGCAGGTAAAGATGTGGTTTTAACTGGGTTTGGCACCTTTAAGGTTTCAAAAAGAAAAGCCAGAAGCGGTCGCAATCCTCAGACCGGAGCTACCATCAAGATCCCGGCCAAAAAAGTTCCAAAATTCAAAGCTGGCAAGGCATTGAAAGACGCCGTCAAGTAAGAAAGCTTTGAAGATTTCAAAACCGCCTCTATTACCGAGGCGGTTTTGTGATAAGCCAGATTTATCACAAATTATGAGCGGGTGAGCGGAGTCGAACCGCCGACTTCTTCTTGGAAGGAAGAAATTTTACCGCTAAACTACACCCGCGTCGGGGCACCCGGACTCGAACCGGGAATCGCCCGCTCCCAAAGCGGAAATGTTAACCATTACACCATGCCCCGCTACTAAATAGTATAAAGCTATTTCCCCTTGAAGTCAATTTATGATATACTGAGATAATGAAATTCAAAAAGATTTTAGAAGTATTAGATCCTCTCCGGTCTTGTAAAAAGTATCGAATTCCCACTTGGCAGTGTCCTCAGTTTCTTTTTCTTTTGATGGGGTTGATTATTATTGGAGTGATTATTGCCACTTATTTTATCGCTATCTTAAAAATTGGCGATCCCAGAATGGTTAGTTTGTTTGTTTTGACGGTGGGAGGAGCTTTGATTGTTATTGATTACATCATTACCAACAGTTTTGAGAGAATCGCTGAGGCCTCGCGAATGAAAACCGAGTTTATCAGCGTGGTTTCCCATCAATTGCGTTCTCCCCTGACCAATCTCCGTTATTCCTTGGAACTTTTAATTTCGGGAAAACTGGGCAACAAGAAGAAAGAGAAAGAGTATTACAAAATCCTGGAAGAGAATACCCAGAGAATGGGCGATTTAATTAACAACCTTTTAACAGTCTCTCGAATAGAAACTGGTAGATTGTCTTTTAAAAAAGAAGAGATTTCTCTGGTAGATTTAACCAAAAAAATAATTTTGAAGTTCAAGACATTAGCTGAAGGTGCTAATGTTAAAATTGAGTTTTCAGCACCAAAAAATTTGCCAAAAGTTTTGGCTGATTCTCTTTGGCTGGAACAAGTAGTGGAAAATCTTTTAGATAATGCCATCCGTTATATCAAAAATGGCGGGAAGGTAAAAATAAAACTTCGGCCAAAAAATAAAAAAATTTATTTTGAAATTCAAGACAACGGGGTTGGTATACCCAAAGAGGAACAAAAATTTATCTTCCAAAAATTTTTCCGCTCAAGAAATGTCTTAAAATATCAAACTGAAGGCTCGGGCTTAGGGCTTTACATCGCCAAGCAGGTGTTGAAACTTTTTGGTGGAGAAATTTGGTTCAAATCAGAGGAGGGTAAAGGGAGCGCTTTTTCTTTTAGTTTGCCCATAAAAGAAAATAAAACAAAGGTTCAAAAATAAATCAAAGGTCTGACATTTGTTAAAACCTATGAAAAAGATTTTATTTGTTGAAGACGAATCGGCCCTACAAAAGACCTTCGGCGACATTTTAAAGAAAGAGGGTTACGAAGTTGTTAGCGCTTTGGATGGTGAAGTTGGTTTGAAACTTGCCAAAGAACAAAAACCAGACCTGATTTTGCTTGACCTAATTTTGCCAAAAATGGATGGCATTGGGGTTCTGAGAAAACTGAAGGAGGATCCAGAAACAAAAGATATCCCGGTGATTATTTTAACCAATGTTGGCAGAATGGAGGAAATTAGTCGGGCCCTGGAATTGGGAGCCAAAACCTATCTAGTTAAAGCCGATTATACCTTAGAGGAGGTAGTAACGAAGATAAAACAAGCCCTTGGTAAATAATTTCCAATTTCCAATTTTCAATTTTCAATCAAATCCCAATTTTTCAATTTTCAATTAAATTTTTGTTTGAAAATTGGGCAATTGAAAATTCATTGAAAATTGGTCATTGATAATTGAAAATTTTATCATGCGTGTGGAACCTCAACAATTAAAAGCCTTTCTTTTGGATGCTGGCTTGGTTGCAGAACCCGAATTTGACAAGGCCCTAAAGTTTGCCAAAAAGAAAAACCAATGGGTTGGCGATGTTTTGGTTTCACGAGGTTTAATCAGTCAGGAAGCTCTAATTAGATTGGAGGCTTATATTCTGGGTGTGCCTTTTGTCAATCTGGAAAAAGAAAAAGTTTCTCCTGAAGTTTTAAGAATTATCCCAGAACCAATTGCTCGTTCTCACAACATTGTCAGTTTCAGGAAAAAAGGAAAAAATTTGGAAGTGGCTATGCTTGATCCTAAAGACCTCAAGACAATTGAGTTCATCAAAAAGAAGGCTGATTTGAAAATTTTACCAAGATTAACTACCCCCAAAAGCATCAAGAATGTCTTGGGTCAATATCAAGAGAGTTTGCAGGCAGAATTCAGCGAACTGATAAAAAAAGAAGCCAAAGGAATCAAAGAAATTCGGGAAGAGAAGGCGGTTAGTGAGGGGGAGGAACTTGCCAAACAAGCCCAAGAGCTGCCTATTATCAGAATTGTTGAGACCTTATTGAAACATGCTATCTTGCAAAGAGCTTCTGATATCCATATTGAACCCAGCGAGAAAGAGGTTCTGGTTAGATACCGCATTGATGGCATTTTACATGATGCAATGACTTTGCCTGCCCAAACTAAATCAGGGATTGTGGCTCGGATTAAAGTTCTAAGTAATTTGAAATTGGACGAGCACCGTTTACCCCAAGATGGCCGATTCAAAATTGAATCGGAACAATATAAATATTCAGTTCGGGTTTCTATTTTGCCGGTTTTTAATGGAGAAAAAGTGGTTATGCGACTTTTGCCAGAGACAGCCAAAGGTTATACTTTAGAGGGCTTGGGATTGCGAGATGAGGCCTTAGAGAGAGTTCAACAGGCCTTACGAAGACCAACTGGTATGATTTTGGTTACCGGACCTACTGGTTGTGGTAAAACTACCACTTTGTATTCAATGATGGAAATTTTAAACACTCCTGGGGTTAATATTTCAACAGTGGAGGACCCAATTGAATATCGTATGCCAAGGATCAATCAGACCCAAGTCAATCCAAAAATTGGTTTGACTTTTGCTTCAGGCCTAAGAGCTTTGTTGAGACAGGACCCTGATATTTTGATGGTTGGGGAGATTCGTGATGCTGAAACCGCTTCTTTAGCTATTAACGCTGCTTTGACTGGCCATTTGGTTCTGAGTACTTTGCATACCAACTCAGCAGCTGGAGCAATTCCTCGTCTGATTGACTTGGGGGTAGAACCTTTTTTACTTTCTTCCACTTTAAATTTAGTTTTAGCCCAAAGATTGGTTAGAAGATTATGTGAGGAAAAAGAAAAATATAAACTTACAAAAACTGAACTAAACGAAATCTCCAAATATTGTGAGTTGAAAAAGATTGAAGAAATTTTAAAAGAGGAGAAGATTTTAAAGAAAAAAAAGTCACTTCGAGATATTTGGTTCTGGCGGCCAAAACCCTCAAAGGAATGCCCGGAGGGCTATAAAGGAAGAATTGGAATTTATGAGGTTTTAGCAGTTACTGAATCTCAAAAAGAATTAATTGTAAAGGGAGCAACCTCTGATGAAATTGAGAAAAGAGGTCGGGAAGAAGGAATGCGGTTGATGATTGAAGATGGATTTCTGAAAGCAGCCCAGGGCATAACAAGTATTGAAGAAGTTCTGCGGGTCATTATAGAATGACGTAAAATCAAATATCAAAAATCAAATATCAAAACACAGATTAAAAATCAAAAATAACCGAAATATAACCAGCTTAAGTATTTCTATTTTTTATATTTTATATTTAAGATTTAATTTTGACTGAGCTCGGTAGAGCGAAAGAACATGCCAAGATATTTCTATCAAGCAAAAAATTTTAAAGGCCAAGAAGAGTCAGGATTTTTAGTGGCGTCAGACGAACGTCAATTAGCCAAAGCCCTTCGAGAAAAGGGTTATTTTTTAATAAAAGCTCGTCTTGAAGGTGAGGAAAAAGAAAAATTTAAATTGGGCAAATTGAATATATTTAGAAGGTTGGCTGGGGTTAGTTTTCAAGAGAAATTATTTTTTACCAAGAATCTTGAGGTGATGATAAGAACTGGAGTTCCTCTGCCAAGGGCTTTTGAAATATTGGCCAGCCAGGCAAGGAGTAAAAAATTTAGAGAGGTTCTCCGAGAAATTGCTGCCAGAATAATTAAGGGGGAGAGTATTTCTGCGGCTCTCGGCTTTTTCCCAAGCATTTTCTCTCCTCTTTTCCAAGAGACCCTGAAAGTTGGGGAGGAGACGGGGAAATTGGAAGATTCTTTGAAGATTTTAGCTTTCCAGATGGAAAGAGAATACACTTTGCGAGCCAGAGTTAAAACAGCTATGGTTTATCCTACCCTTGTTCTTTTTATGACCCTGGCCATTGGGGTTTTTATGTTGATTTTTGCTGTTCCTAAAATTAAAACTGCTTTTGAAGAGTTAAATGTTGCTCTTCCCTTGACGACCAGAATGGTTTTAGGAGGAGCTGATTTTTTAGTCAAGAACTGGTGGGTAACATTATTAATTATTTTTGGTTTAGTTTCAGGTGTAGTTGTTAGTTTGCGGTCTGAGAAAGGGGGAAAAGTTCGGGACAAAATAGTTTTGAAAATCCCTGTAGTTTCTAAAATTGTCAGACAAACCAACTCGGCGTTATGCTTAAGGGTTTTAGGGTCTTTACTCCGAGCCGGAGTTCCTATTGTTAGGGCTTTAGAAGTGGCCAGTGGAGCTTTAACCAATTTTTATTTTAAACGCTCCCTTTTTGAGGCAGCAAAAACTGTTAAAAAAGGGGAAAAACTTTCACAAGCCCTGAGCCCCTATAAAGAAATTTACTCTCCTATGGTTTTGGAGATGATGGCGGTTGGCGAGGAGACTGGTGAGACCTCCGAAGTTTTAGAAAAATTGGCTGATTTTTACGAGGCAGAACTTACCGAGTCCACTAAGAAATTATCTGCTATAATTGAGCCAATTCTAATTTTGATTATCGGAGGGGTGGTAGGATTTTTTGCTATTTCAATGATGCAGCCGTTGTTTAGCATCATGGGAGGAATGTAATAAAAATGTCAAATGTCAAATGTCAAATCTCAAATAAGGGTTTTACCTTGGTTGGGGTTTTGGTGGGGGTCGCTTTAATGGTGATTGTTTTTTTGGGAATTTATGGCGCTTTTCAGTTAGCATTGAAGGTAGTTGGCCAATCAAAAGCAAGGGTAACAGCGATTGCTATTGCCAATCAGGAGATAGAGCAGATTCGAAATTTACCCTACAAAGATATCGGAACTATTGGAGGAATCCCACCGGGAGTTATTCCAGAGAGTGAAACAATTACCAGAAACGCGATTGATTTTACTATAAAACGGACAGTGATTTATATCGATGATCCTTTTGATGGAACCTCACCCGATGATACTTTACCAACTGATTACAAAAGAGCAAAAGTTAAGGTTTCTTGGTCAGGTTGGTTTGGAGGAGATGTTAGTTTAATTACCGATGTTGCCCCAAAGGGAATAGAAACCGAAGAGGGTGGAGGAACTTTGAAAATTACTGTTTTTAATGCTTCTGGAAATGGAGTGCCCCAAGCTGACATTCATATTGTTAACAATCAGGTTTCTCCTCCTATTGATGCTACTTACCAAAGTGATGATTCGGGACATCTCGTTTTAGCTGGTGCTCCCACCTCAACTGAGGCCTATGAAATCACTGTCAGCAAAACTGATTTCAGTCAAGACAGAACCTACGGAAAAGATGAAATTGCCAATCCAGCAAAGCCCCATGCTTCAGTTTATGAAGGCCAAGTAACGGAAATTAGTTTCAGCATTGATGCATTAAGCGCATTTTCAATTGAAACTCGAGGAAGAGAAAGTTTTGATGATGATTTTGGAAGTTGCGCTAAACTCTCTGAGTATTCAAATATTTCTGTTAGCGATAGCGAGGTAAAGTTAGGGAAAACCAATGGAGATTATTTTAGTTCTGGCTATCTTATTTCAATTGAAATTTCTCCTTCTAATTTAATAAACTGGGATAGATTAATTTGGCAGGATGCCGAGCCAGAGACAACCGATATAAAATATCAATTGCTTTATGCCACAGGAACTGTTTGGGAGTTAATCCCAGAGGAAGATTTACCAGGAAATTCCAGTGGTTTTGATTTCTCTCCGGTTGATATTTCAAATTTAGATATTATTAAATACCCAAGTTTAAAAGTAAAAGGTAATCTCTCAACAAATTCTACTTCCACCACTCCTACCCTTTTTGATTGGCATTTAACTTACAATACTCCCTTAATTGGCAATATTGATTTTCATCTTCAAGGTTCAAAGATTATTGGCACTGATGAAAATGACGAAAGAGTTTTCAAATACTCAAAAGATCAAAGTTCAGATTCTACTGGCAATCTTAATATCACTGGGCTTGAATGGGATTCTTATACTTTTTCTGCTACAACCACTACCGGAATGGATTTGGTTGAAACCATTCCTTCTCCCCAACCAATTGGCCTTTTGCCAGGTACCACAACTCAGGTTACCTTATATTTCAAGGCAGAAAATACTTTATTGGTTGAAGTCCGAGACGCTTCGACTACCGATCCTGTGTTTGGAGCAAGTGTCAGAGTTTACAATGAAAGTTTGGGTTATGATAATTCAAAACCGACCGATGAGAAGGGAAAAGCATTTTTTATTCCTTTAGAAGAAACTTTGTATAATTTAGAAGTTTGGGCGGAAGGCTATCAAGAATCAACTACTACAGTTAATGTTTTGGGAGATACAACCGAAATAATATCTTTGCAAAGATTATGAAAAAAGCATTTACTCTCATTGAATCCCTAATCACCATTGCTATTTTCATTTTGGTTCTTGGGGCAACTGTTGGTTTAATTTTAGGTCTTTATCGGGCTCATTATTACACTTTCCAGCAGGCGCAGGCGATTGAAGAGGCCAGAAATGGGGTAGAAACAATGGTTAAAGAAATAAGAGAAGCAAGGGCAGGAGATGATGGCTCTTATATTATTGAGAAAGCCGATGATTTCGAATTTATTTTTTATAGTGATATTGACAAAGATAAAGAAACCGAGAGAGTGAGATATTTTATTGATGGCACCGACTTTAAAAAGGGAGTGATTGAACCGACTGGTGAACCATCAAAATATATTACCGATCCTGGAGATCCTTCTTTTGCAGAAAAGATTTTTATTTTATCAAAGTATATTCGTAACCAACCACCGATTTTCCATTATTTTGACGGAGATATGCAAGAACTTCCTCCACCGGCAAGATTAAAAGACACAAAGTTGATGAGAGTTTATTTGGTTATCAATGTTGATCCAAATCAACTCCCTCAAGATTTTGTTTTAGAAAGCGATGTCCAATTGAGGAATTTGAAAGAAAACTTATGAGAAAAGGTGCTATTACAATGTGGGTTTTAGTTTTTGGTACGGTTTTTCTCATCATGTTAGGTGGAATTTTAGGTTATTTGATTTTTCAGATGAAACAAAACCAAAAGGTAGAAGCTAGAAATGTTGCTTTACACATTGCCGAAGCTGGAATAAATTATGCCAGATGGCGCCTATCTCACGCCCCAGAAGATTTTGCTTTTTCTGGCACCTATGATTATAAAGATCCCGAAGGAACAATAATCGGCCAATATCAATTAGAAATTATTGCTCCTTCAGGTTGTGATTCTGGAGTAAAAATTAGTTCTTGGGGTTGGGAAAAAGGGTTTGAGGATTTCAAGAGAAGAATTAAAGTAAAATATATCAAACCTTCTCTGGCAAAGTATGGCTTTTTAACTAATTCAAATGTTTGGTTTGGGGAAGAAGAAGAGTTAAAAGGACCTTTTCATTCAAACGGCGGGATTAGAATGGATGGCCAACAAAATTCACTTTCAACTTCAGCTAAAGAAACTTATATTTGTGGTCCAGAACATGGTTGCTCTTTTGGAAATTGTTTTGATCCTTGCACTTGGACGGCTCAGGGCTGTGAGTGTCCGGGAATTTGGGGAGATGGCGAAGGGCAAGAAAAGGGTTTATGGCAATTTCCGGTTTCCAATATTGACTTTGAAAGAATAATTCAAGATTTAGCTTTATTAAAGCAAGAAGCACAAAATTCAGGGATTTATCTTGCCCCAACAGGAGATTTGGGATATCACTTAAAGTTTAAAAACGATGGGACATTTGATATTTATAAAGTTACAAAATTAAAATCACCAGTTTGGGGATACGACGGAGAAAAATGGGTTTATGAATCAAATAGTATTGACGGTGAAACTTTTTATCAGAATTTTCCTCTTCCTCCAAATTGCGCTCCAATTTTTGTTGAAGATAATCTCTGGGTTGAGGGAGATGTTAACGGAAGAGTAACGGTTGTCGCCGCCCGTTTGCCTGATCTCCCAGGTTCTGAAGCTAAAATAATAATTCCAGGAAGTATAAATTATATTGGCGAAAATTCAGTTTTGGGCTTGATTGGCCAAAAAGATATTTTGATTCCTCTTTATTCTCCAGACAATTTAGAGATAAAAGCGGCAATGTTAGCTCAAAAAGGTCATGTTTTCCGATATTATTATCCTCGTTGGTGGTTTGAACCCTATAAAACCTATGCTATCCGAGATTATATTGAAACTTATGGAAGCATCATTACTAATACTATTTGGACTTTCACTTGGGTGGATTCAGGAGGAAATGTAGTTTCTGGTTATCGGGAAACTGAGATGAGTTATAATCCTGAACTAACTTACAATCCTCCACCTTATTTTCCTGTTTCTGGCGAGTACGAAATTGTTTCTTGGGAGGAGATTGATTAAGGTGATATAATAGAATATATGGGTAGTATCTTTTCTCAAAAACCAGAGGCCTTTGGTCTGGACATCTCTGACCGTTCTTTGAAAATGGTTAAACTCGCCAAGACCAAAGGAGAGCTAAAATTGAGTTCTTTTGGCAATTGGCCGGTTCCCCCCGGCATTATTGAGGAAGGTGAAATTAAAGATAAAAAAAGATTTGGAGAGATAATCAAAAAAGTTTCCCAAGAGATTAAACAAAAGACAAAACTAAAATCGGCTATTTGCTCTTTACCTGAAGAAAAATCATTTTTGGATGTCATTTATCTTCCCCAAGTAAAAAAAGAGGAACTTCGGGAGGCGGTCAGCTACGAAATAGAAAATTACATTCCCCTACCGGTCGACCAGGTTTATTTTGACTGTGAGATCATCAGACCAATTTCTACCCAGCAAAAACAACTTGAGGTTTTGATTGTAGCTGCCCCAAAAAAGCTAATTGATGATTACCTCAAGGCCTTAAAAACCGGAGGCTTGAAGCCAATCGTTTTTGAACTTGAATGTTTGGCTATAGCTAGAGCTCTGATTAAAGGAGAGAGAACTCAAAAACCGGTTTTACTCATCGATTTTGGTGAAACCAGAACCACCTTTATTATTTTTTCTGGCCAAAGTTTGCGATTTACCTCAACTATTCCTATTTCTTCACAAAAATTAACCGAGAGCATCTCCAAGACCTTAAAAGTTAATCTAAAGAAAGCCGAACAGTTAAAGCAGAAAGAGGGTTTAGAGGGGAAGAAAGAAGTATTTGAGGCAATGATTCCTCCTTTGACCGATTTGGTTGAGCAAATTAAAACCCATTTAGATTATTATCATTCACACGAAAAAAAAGACCGCCTCAAAAAAGATGGCCGAGAGTTAGCAAAAATTTTACTGACTGGGGGAGGAGCCAATCTCAAGGGCCTGGTTGGTTTTTTGATTCAAAATCTTAAAATTAACGTTGAACTTGGTAATCCTTGGATTAATATCTTGAAAAGCCCGCTCCGAGAGGTTCCTCAACTGTCCTACAAAAAATCTCTCAGTTATACCACGGCTTTAGGTTTAGCGTTAAGAGGCATTTATGGTTATTAACCTTTTACCCCCAACTGAAAAAAAAGAATTAGAGATTGAAAAAATTGGTAAGAAACTTTCTCTGATTTTTATTTTCCTTTTTATATTTTTGCTGGTTTTAATTTTTATTCTTTTCTCTCTCAAAATTTATATTTTATTTCAAATTAAATATTCTCAAGATGTTTTAGAAAACAAAACAAGAGCTCTTAGTTCTTCTCAATTTCAAAATTTTAAAAAGATTATAGAAAAAACTAACCAAAATCTTTCTAAAATTAAAAACTTCTATGATGAGCAGATTTTTCTTACTCCTCTTTTAGAAAAACTCGCTGTTTTAACTCCCCAGACAATTTATTTCACTAATTTCTCTTTTCAAAAGATTTGGCATGAAATTGAGAAAAAAGAAACTGGTAAAAAAGAGATAGAAATTCTGGCTGCTATCAATCTTTCTGGCCACGCTGCCACTCGCGATGATTTGTTTTTTTTCAAAAAAGCCCTGGAAAAAGAAGGAAAATTTAAAGATGTTTATTTCTCACCTACTTCCTGGGTTACCCCCACCGATATTGATTTTTCTTTAAGTTTCACCTTTAAAAAATGACTGCTAAAAGAAAAATCTATCTTATCAATCTTTCTTTTCTGACCGTTTTTTGTTTGGGGATAATCTTTGGAGTTTTGCCTTTGCTGGCAGAAATTAAAAAAAGTTCAGAAGATCTTCGCTTTCAGAAAAGAGCCTTCAATTTATTTCAAAATCAACTGACAGATTTGGAGAATTTTCAGAAGGATTATTCTTCATATCAATCAACTTTAGAAAAAATTAAAAAGAGTTTTGTTTCTCCCGACGTCCCCATCCGCTTTATTGAATTTTTAGAAAAAGAGGCACGAGAATCAGAAATTGAAATTGAGATTTTTCCTTTAACCTTCTCTTCCCCACAAAGCGATTCTTGGAAGAGTACTGGATTTCGGATCTTTGTCGGAGGACCTTTCTCAAATTGTTTAAGATTTTTGGAAAGGTTAGAGCAGAGTTCCTATTTGGTTGAGATTTTTCAATTAAATATTGAAAGAATGGGGGAGAAGGGCCAAAGAAGATTTGAAAGTCTCTCGCCAGGAGATGTTATCTTTAATATCAGTTTGAAGACTTTTTCTGGTGAAACGCCAGATGAAAAGGAAAAATGAAAATGGAATCTGAGAAAATTAAAGAAAATTTAAAAAAACTTTTGAGAAAATTTTGGCAAAAGTTATTTTTGGTACTAATTTTACTTTTGGTTTTGGATTTTGTTTTGGGAGGGATTTTCTTTTGGCAATATTATCTCCGAACTAAAGAAGAAAAAGTTTTTCTCTTTGTTCAATCCTTGAAGATTAATCAAGCTTTAATGGAGAAAGTTTCTGGAGTGTGGGTTCAAAGAGAGACAATTTTTGAGTCAGCTGCTGAGAAACAATATCCTGACCCTTTCCATGGCCCAATTACCGCTACCGAGAAAGTTGACTAACGATTATTTTAGGTTATAATAATAGGTATTGGCCCTCATAGTTCAATGGATAGAACGCGAACCTTCTAAGTTTGAGATAGAGGTTCGACTCCTCTTGAGGGCACCATGGTGACTATAGTGTAGTAGCAGCACGACAACCTGTGGAGTTGTCAGGGAGGGCGCACATCCCTCTAGTCACCCATTTTCTTTATTTATTTACGGCCGTTCTTAACTAAAAACAAAAAAGCCCATTGTCGGGCATTTTTTGATTGAGTCCAAATGTGCAATATAGCTTAACGAAACGGAATTTTATATGTCCATTTTTATTTTTTTTCACCTAAAATTATTTTTAAGGTTTTTTGACGGCCATGGCGGAGGATTTTTAAAGGAAGTTGTTGGCCAATTTTGAAGTTTTGTAAAGCATCGTCAAGAGGTTGGTCGGCAGTGATTTTTTTGTTGCCAATTTCTAAAATAATATCGGCTTCTTTAAGGCCGGCTCGAGCCGCCGGGCTACCTGGCACTACTGCTTGTTTAATTCCTTTTGAAACATCGGGCTCTGAGATGACCAAAGCGCCGAAATCTATTGGAAGATTAAATCTTTCTTTTAATTCTTTGGTAATGGGAAGGTATCTTACTCCAAGAAAGGGTTGACGGACTCTTCCATATTTTTTTAACTCCTCTAAATCCTTTTTGGCATTGTTAATCGGGAGAGCGAAACCAATGTTTTCAGCCCCAAAAACCATCGCAGCATTGATACCAATGGCTTTTCCTTCAATATCTATTAAAGGACCACCGGAATTTCCCGGATTGATGGCAGCGTCAGTTTGAATTAAACCCCGTAGTCGAGTTTTCTCTTGAGTTATGTCGCTTTTTGCTTTAATCTCCCGACTTAACCCAGAAACCACTCCAGTTGAAACTGTATTTTGAAAAAGTCCCAAAGCATTGCCAATGGCAATAACTTCTTGACCCAGCTGGAGTTTTGAAGAATCACCAAGTTCTACCGTTGGCAATTCCCCTTTTTCTATTTTTAAAATAGCAACATCATTGATGGGGTCTCTAGCTAAAATTTCGGGAGTATATTTTTCTTCGTTTTGTAAAACCACAATATATTCAGCTTGGGGATCTTCTACTACATGACGATTAGTTAAAATTATTCCTGAAGAGTCAACAATAAAACCACTGCCTCCTCCTATTTTCACTTTTTTTCTCCTGGGTGTTCCAAAAAACTCCTCAAGCCCAAAAATTCCTGAAGGAGATTCAAAAAACTCCAAGCATTTTGACATAGTAATACTAACTATGGCTGGTAAAACTTTTCTCACTGCCCTGATAATTGGAGAATCTTGTGGCATATATTTTACTTTAGCATAAATTTTGATATAATAAAAATTGATTTTGTCCCTGTAGCTCAACGGATAGAGCACAGGTTTCCTAAACCTGGGATATAGGTTCGATTCCTATCAGGGACACCTAAAGAAATTAAAAGTTAAAAATTATATGGCGAAAGCGAAAAAATTTATTTTTCCTGGAATAACTTTGATAATCTCTCTTTATATTTCAGCACTATTTGCTATTGGTATAATTTTTGGTTATCTTGCTACAAGAATATTTCTCAAAAGGGTTATAGAGAAAGGAATATTGAAGCCAATAATTTTGAGTTTTGGCAAATGGAAACTTCATTTGCATCACTGGATAATAGGAGGGTTAATTCTTTTTCCCATTTTGCTTGGAGGATGGTTCCAGTTTCTGCCTAAGTTTTTTTTGGGAATGATTGGTGGTTTAGTTTTTCACGACATTTATTCCGATAGGGAATGGTATAAAATTATCTTGAGGAGATAAAGCTACTTTGGGCCGTTGGCGCAGCAGGTAGCGCGTCTCTATGGCATAGAGAAGGTCGCCGGTTCAAATCCGGCACGGTCCACTGATTCGGAGGGTTGGCAGAACGGCAATGCGCTGGTTTCGAAAACCAGTGGGTTAAAACCCTTGCAGGTTCGAATCCTGCACCCTCCGGTAATATTGCGAAGGCAAAAAATACTGCTCAGTTGAGCGGTATTTTTCTTGAAATAAGCGGTTAAATAATGTAGTATGCTTTTATATGGCAGAAAAAAATGAAAATTTAATTAGTCGTCCGCCGGTGGTAGTAGTGGTTGGACATGTGGACCACGGAAAATCAAAACTCCTTGAGGCTATTAAGAAAGATCTTAAGATTATTGAAAAAGAATCAGGAGGAATCACTCAACATATTGGGGCTTACGAAGTGAAGTATAAAGGTAAGAAAATTACTTTTATTGATACCCCGGGCCATGAGGCATTTTCGGCAATGAGAAGTCGGGGGGCTAAAGTTGCTGATATTGCAATTCTGGTTGTTGATGCCTCCGAAGGAGTGAAGGATCAAACAAAAGAAGCGATAAATTTTATCAAAAAAGCGGAAATTCCCATAATAGTTGCTTTAAATAAAATTGACAAGCCCCAAGCTCAGCCAGAGAAAGTAAAAAAAGAACTTGCTAGCAGCGATGTTTTAGTTGAATCGTTAGGAGGTAAAGTTCCTTCTTGTAATGTTTCAGCTAAAACCGGTGAGGGTATAGAGAACCTTTTAGAACATATTTTGTTGGTTGCAGAAATGGAAGAATTAAAAGCCGATATTTCAAGAACTGGAGAGGGAATAGTTATTGAAAGTTATTTGGATTCTCAAAAAGGTCCGATTGCCACCCTAATTTTGGAAAATGGGATTTTAAAAGAAAATGATATTTTGGCTACCCGCTCAACTCTGGGCAAGGTAAAGAGTTTAACTGACTTTCAGGGAAAAATCATTAAAGAAGCATTTCCTTCTCAACCAGTCAGTGTTTTGGGTTTTGAAAAACTTCCCCGGCTTGGTGAGAAATTCAAGGTTTACCAAACCCAAGAGGAAGCTCAAAATTTTTTAAAAAAAGAAGAAAAAATAGGGCCTCAAATAATTTCCATTAGCCCAGAGCAGAAGGTTTTAAATATCGTTTTAAAAACCGATGTTTTTGGTTCTTCAGAAGCAATTGAGGGAGCTTTAAAGAATATTCCCCAAGAAAAAGTGATTTTGAGAATTCTGAAAGCTGAAGTTGGCGATATTGGGATCCGAGACATTAAATTAGCTGAAAGTGGCAAGGCAGTAATTTTTGGTTTCCGGGTAAAGATTGACAACAAAGCCAAAAGTTTTGCTCAACAAAGAAAAGTAAGATGGAAAATTTTTGAGGTGATTTATGAGTTAATCCAAGAGGTCAGAAGAGAAATGATCAGTGTTTTGGCTCCAGAAGTTCAGAGGATAGATTTGGGGAGGGTTAAAATTTTAGCTTTGTTCCGTAGAGATAAAAAAGGGCAGGTTGTTGGTGGAAAAGTGATTGAAGGCGAGATTGAAAAAGGGGCTCAGATAGAAATTTTAAGAGAAGAAGAAATAATAGGGAAAGGAAGAATAAAAAATCTTCAGCAAGAAAAAAAGGATGTTCAAAAAGTTGGCAAAGGGAAAGAGTGTGGGATATTATTTCAGGGAGAAATTGATGTTGAAGAAGGTGATATTTTGAAAGTTTTTAGGGAAGAAAGACAAAGAGGAGAATTGTGAAAATTTCTAATTTCTGATTTCTAAACATTGTGTTTTTTCCAACGGTCTTGCTTCGCGAAGATGTTTTTTAAAAAACCTTGTCAAAGTTGATAATTGGATTGAAAGATTACCAAAAATAAGGTTTAATAGAATTAGAAGGCCGGGTAGCCAAGTAGCTTAAGGCGAGGGACTGCAAATCCCTTATACGCGGGTGCAAATCCCGCCCTGGCCTCTATAATATAAAATGCCCGGGTGCTGTAACTGGTAGCCAGGAAGGACTTAAAATCCTTTGGGATTTTTCCCGTGTGGGTTCGAGTCCCACCCCGGGCAGCAAAAATAAAAACTCCGCGGTCATAAGCCGCGGGTTTTTGATTACTAATTTGGAAAGTTGACTAAAAATCAATTAGTGAGGATTTCCATTTCGGTTAATTTTGAGCCAAAAGCTAGAGCTTGGTCTCTTGAAGGAAACCAAACATCAACATGATAATATCCTTTTCGCTGGTTCATTCTGTCTTCAACCACAAAAATTTTATCGCCGAAGATTTCTGGTAATCTAATCTTTGTACCAAAAGGAAGGAGATTATTTGCAACAATGCCATCTCTGACATAAGTCCCTGAAGCGGTAATATAAGGATTGCCCTGAGTCTCCCAGATTGAGGAAGAATAGGCGGTAACGATTACTTTAATTTTTTTTAGAACTTCCGCGTCAGTATAAGAGGGCAGTGGAGCTAAAGCAAGCAAAGTTGTTTGTTCAATAATTTGAAACTCTGAAATTTCTTCCTTTTCTAAACTAAAAGCAACATCTGCCATGGCTTTTTCTCTTTCTGGCAAGTATAGCGGATAAGTCCCTAAAGCTCCTATAAAAATTACCGATACCAACAAAATCCATTTTTTAGGTGATAACATAAGTGAATACCCCATTTTGGATATTTTGTCAACTTATCATAACCCAGATTAAAAGTCAACCCCCCACACCCAATTCTGGGTGGGGGGTAAATTCTTGGAGTGGACGAAGAGATAAATTCTTTCTTTTTACGCTCGGCTTTGTCTTACTGGAGCGGGTGAGCGGAGTCGAACCGCCATCATGGCGTTGGCAACGCCATGTACTAACCGTTGTACTACACCCGCAAAAATTTAAACACCGTCGATAGGAGGCAGCCGAAAGCTGGAAGGACGCGGTGGGTGGGTTGTAGTTTGTCCTCGCTTCGTCCACTATTTTCCCCTTTAGGGTTCTATATTTTTGTGCCGGAGCCCGGAGTTGAACCGGGACCAAATGTTTTTCAGACATTTGTGCAGACCCCTACACCACTCCGGCATTATTATAGGCACTGAGGGATTCGGACCCCCCGACCTCTCCCTTCCTTCTTTGTTTATGGACGGCATAGGACTCGAACCTATAACCTCTGCGATGTAAGCGCAACGCTCTAACCAATTGAGCTAGCCGTCCAAGTAAGAAGGGGCGGGGCGTGCTAAACCACTACACCAAGTGCCCGATATGCGGACGGTGGGACTTGCACCCACACGGGACCGAAGTCCCATAGCTCCTCAAGCTATTCCGTATACTAAATTCCGGCACGTCCGCATTTTATTCTTTTTCCTTGCCAACCGAAGTTTTAGTGGAGGCGGGTTTTTTCTTTAACCTGGCTTTTTTGCCAACTTTTTCTCTTAAATAATAAAGTTTTGCTCTTCTGACTTTTCCTCTGCTGACGATTTCAATTTTTTCAATGGTTGGCAAGTGTAAAGGAAAAATTCTTTCCACTCCAATTCCTCCAATCACTTTTCTGACGGTAATAGTTGAGGAGATTCCTTTACCATGCTTTCTGGCAATAACCACTCCCTCAAAAACTTGAGTTCTTTCGCTTTCTCCTTTTTTACCTTTCGCTTTTGGGGAGGTTTCTTTGATTTTTTGATAAACCTTAATCGTGTCTCCCGGCCGAACATCTGGCAAGTTCTCTTTTAAAAACGGTTTTATAAATTGTTCTACTTTTGTTGGCATGTTTTTTTGTGGGCGCGAGAGGACTTGAACCTCTGACCTCCTCAATGTCACTGAGACGCTCTAGCCAACTGAGCTACGCGCCCTTTTTAATCAACTGCCTGTTTTGGGGTCAAATGCGAGACATTTGTGTTGAGTCATTCCTAATTTGTTTTAAAAAATCAGGAAGTAGCCAGTGTGCGCGTGGGTGGACTCGAACCACCGAAACCTCGACTTTATAAGAGTCGCGCTCTAACCAACTGAGCTACACGCGCAGCAATTTTTACTCCTTTCTTTTCTTTTTCTTAGGAACTTTTTTAACGCCTCCTCTTACCAATTTTTCAAATTCTTCTTTTTCGATTGTCTCTTTTTTAATCAAAACCTTGGCTATCCTTTCTAAGGTTTTTCTTCGCTTTTTTAAAATACCTGTTGCTTTCTTTTCAGCTTCTTTTATAAATCTTTCGGTTTCTTTGTCAATCTCTTGAGCTATTTTTTCTGAATAGTTCCTTTCGGTTTCTTGTTCCCAGCCAAGGAAAGGTAAACTTTCCCTTTTGCCGAAAGAAATAGGCCCCAATTTTGACATTCCATATTTTGTAACCAAGCTCCGAGCCAAGATACTTGCCTTTTCCAAATCATTGGAAGCTCCGGTAGAAATCTCTTTAAACTTTAATTTTTCGGCGCAATAGCCACCAAGTAAAACTGCTAATTCGGCTAAAAATTCTGATTTTTGTTTAATTCTTTTTTCTCTTTTTGGTAAAGCTAAAGTGTAACCGGCTGTCATTCCTCGAGAGATAATAGAAACTTTTCTAACGGTTTCAGCCTCGGGAATGGAAGCAGAAACCAAAGCGTGGCCCGTTTCATGAAAGGCGGAAATTTCTTTTTCAGCTTTAGACAAAAGATGACTTTTTCTTTCTGGGCCCAACAAAACTTTCTCAATAGATTCCAAAAGTTCTTCTTGGTAAATCTGATGTTTATTACGGCGAGCCGCCAAAATAGCTGCCTCATTTACTAAGTTTGCCAAATCGGCTCCAGAAAATCCAGGGGTTCTCTCGGCTATCTCTTTCAGATTTACATCCAGGGCTAAAGGTTTTCCTCGACAGTGAATCTTTAAAATTTCTTCCCTTCCTTTAACATCAGGTAGATCCAAAACGATTCTCCTATCGAATCTACCTGGTCGTAAGAGAGCGGGATCCAATTGTTCTGGGCGGTTGGTAGCGGCAATAATAATCGTGCCACTTTCTCTTTCAAAACCATCCATTTCTGCTAAAATTTGATTTAAAGTTTGTTCTCTTTCTTCATGACCTCCGCCAATTCCCGGCATTCTTACCTTTCCAATGGCATCTAATTCATCAATAAAAATAATACTTTTTGGGTGTTTTTTTGCCTCAGCAAAGAGCTGGCGAACTCTGCTGTTGTGCAGGAGAACTGGTTTTTCCCCTCCAAAGAAAGCTTCATTTTCACAACCACAGAGGTCATAAACATAACCATTATAAGGTTTTATAGTAATCTTTTTAATAATTGGCCTTTTGAAATGTCTTGGACAGGAATTTGGATTAAGTGGGTTTATTAAAGTAGCAACGGTTATTCTCCAGTAAGTTGATTCTGGTAATGGCTTTCCATTTTTTATTCGATGGCCTGCAGGTTTTTTATATTTTGTTACGCTACAAGGAATGCCATGCATATTCAAAAGCCATCTTAATTCTGAAATAAGTTGTTTTGAAGAAGAACTAAATTCAATCATTTTTCTTTTATTGATCCAACCATCGCCTTTAACTAAACCATCTAAATAACTCACAAGATATTCTCTTGGCAAATCCCAGATAAATTCAGGAACATGTTTATTAGGAGCACCTTGGCCACATTGTTTTGCAAAAAATCTTCCAATAGGTGCTGATCCAAATCGGATTACTAAAGAGTCATTTCTCACTTGACGAAAAGTAGGTTTTAGATTGAAAATTTCTTTTATTAATTTTACGCAATCACGGTGATAATTTGTTTCATGAAGCCCAAAAGAAAATCGAACACCTGTGTTATGATAATCTCCTTCCGCAGTATAATATCCCAATAATTTCATTAAAGCTGGAGTGATCTTAATCTTATAAACTAAATTTTCGAGTTTTTGAGGGGCTAAAGTTTCCACTCCAACAGCTCGTCCATTAGACAAACCTAATATTTTAGCAATTGAACCTGGGACTAAAGGAGTCGAAGGAAGCCCGAAATTGTTATTTTCAAGAGACCAAATAACAATTTCTTTGTTGGGTAATTCTTCTGGAAACTTGTGAGCTTTGGCATAATGAGGGGTACGGTTTCCTAAAGGAAGTTTTTGGTTATATCTTCCTCTTACGCTAAAAGGAAGGCCAACTAAAATCTCACCTACTTTAAGTTCACTTACTTTTTTAGGAACAATATGATTCCATTTTCTGATAAAAACACTATGGTCGCCAGTAACTTTTATTTTACCGCCAATAAATTCAATTTCATAAATTTTATCAACTTTGTGGCGATAAACTGCTTTTACTTTTTTCCAATTAGCACATTTTAAAAATTTATTTCCTCTGGCAAATTCAATTCCAAGAGTTTGGACTCCTTCAATAGGCTTTAACCCCTCTTCATTTTCGTTATAAAACCTATCAACAAATTCTCCAATTGGCATAAGACGAGTCCAGTCTTTCGTCCTTACTAAGATATTTGTGTCATAACTCGAACTCGAGCCCACGCCAACGAAGAGCTCTATAAATTCTGAGCCAGCAATAGAGAAGAAAGGAACTCCGCTCTCGTTGGCAACAGCGCGCGCCATTAGGGTTTTTCCTGTTCCCGGAGGGCCTACCAAAAGTACTCCCCTTGGGATTCGAGCTCCTATTTTAAAATATTTCTTTGGGTTCTTCAAAAAATCTACCACCTCTTTTATTTCTTCTTTTGCTTCTTGAAGCCCGGCAATATCTTTGAAAGTAACTTTCTCGCCAGCAACTTTGCCACGACTAAAAAGTTTGGCTGGGGCTTTCAAAAAACTAAAAGTCTGAGAAGCTCCAGTTTTTGCTTGCTTGAAAATCATCCAAAAAAACCAAACAAAGATTAAAATAGGCAAAAGAAAAGCTCCCAAAAATAGTAACCAAGTTAAACTACTTTCTTTCTCTTTCTCTATTTCTATTTTAATATCTTTTAGCATTTCTCTATCTATTCCGTAACTCAGCAGAGATTCGACGAGAGAGACGCCAGTTTCTTTTCTGGAAAGGGCTTTTTCTCCGGACTTATAAACTATTTGAAGGTCACTTCCAGTTACTTTAATTTCTCTAATTTTTCCTTCTGAAACTTCAAGGGCTAACTTACTAAAAGGAATCTCATTTACTTTTTTAAAAGTTTGAGGACTAAATAAAGCAAATATTCCTGAAATCAAAAGAAAAATTAGGATGATTAAAATAAAGTTTTTCAAAAGTTTTTTCATATTCGAAATTGTTAGCGACGAAGAAGTATTACAAGTTCTAAACAGTTTTGTTAGCGCTCAGACTTTGTCTTTTGACTTGCTTTCGCGGGCAAGTCCTTTAATGAGAGATAAATTCGGTTGTTGATAATCTCAATGATTTTCGCTTTAACTTTTTGACCGATTTTTAAAATTTCGGTTGGGTCTTTGGTTTCGGAGATTTCTGAGGCATGGATAAGGCCTTCCAAATTTTTGTCAAACCCCAAAAAAGCTCCAAAGTTGGTGACGCCAGTAATTTTTCCTTCAACGATATCTCCCACGCGATACTTGGCTAAATCCTCTTTTTTGGGTGATAACTTGCGAGATTTTTCTGACAGAATAAGTTTTTCTTTCTTGGGATCTAAAGCAATTATTTTAACCTTAAGTTTTTTGCCCACAAATTTCTGCAAGGCACTGGCTATCTTGGCTCCTTCGCCATTTTCTACCTTGGGATAGTGTTGGGGACTGAGTTGAGAGGCTGGCAGAAAACCTGAAATTCCATGAACCTGACAGATTAACCCTCCTTTATTGGCCCCCTTAACCTCAACCTCAATGATTTCTTCTTTTTCTTTTTTTTCTTCCAAGTTAACCCAGGCAACCTCTTTGGCTGCTTCAACTAGTGATAACTCCCGATAACCTTCTTCTGATTCCAAATCCAGAACTTTAGCCGAAACTTTATCTCCAATGGCTAGGCCTTTTAGAGCATCTTTGGCTCGCTGAAATTCTCTGCCATAAATTATTCCAATTCCCTTAGGGCCTAAGTCCAAAAATACCGAACTTTTTCCCCAGTTGAGAATCTTTCCCTCAACAATTTCCCCAGTTTTTGGCGGAGAAATAATCTCGCCCTTAATTTTTCTTAAACTTCTCAAAGCCATACTTTCCATACCTATCAATATACCCGAAATTTCAAGATATTGCAAGGGGAAGGTTGCTGGAAGAGATAACTTATGATAAGATAAAATAATAATTATGTATATTAGCTGGCATGGACAATCTTTTTTTGAAATTAAAGTAAAAGAAAACAAAGAAAATGGCGAGGTTAAAATAGCCATTGATCCTTTCGATGAGAAAATTGGCCTGAGAGTGCCAAAGATTGAGGCTGATATTTTACTCATTACTCATCAGCACCACGACCACAATAACAAAAAAATAATTTCTGGCAATCCCTTTTTAATTGAGGAACCTGGAGAATACGAAGTAAAAGGAATTTTTATTAAAGGAATTCCTTCTTTCCATGACAATTCTGGTGGTAAAGAAAGAGGTCAGAACAACATTTACAAAATTGAAACAGAAGATATGAAAATTTGCCATTTAGGAGATTTAGGGCAAAAAGAATTAACTGAAAATCAAGTTGAAGAAATTGGCGAAGTGGACATTTTAATGATTCCAGTTGGTGGGGTTTACACAATCGATTCAAAGGGGGCTGCCAATATTATTTCTCAAATTGAACCCAAAATAGTTGTGCCTATGCATTATAAAATCCCAAAACTGGAGGTTAATTTAGAAGATATCAAAAAATTCTTAAAGGTAATGGGGACTGAAGAAGTCCAGCCCCAAAAAAAATTAAAAATTAGCCCAAAAGATTTGCCAAAAGAAGAAACGAAGATTGTAGTTTTAGAACCATAAAATGAATTTTTTTAAAAAAGTCCAAAACCTTGATATTTTCTGGAAAAAAGCTCTTGTTTTTTTAGTAATTCTTGGAGTAGGAGTTCCATTATCCTTTTTTTGTGTTAAAAATTTTCAAAAAAGAATAAAAGAGCTTGACAAAGAGAAATTTTTGAAAGATATGGGCCTATCAGAAATTAAACAGGTAACGAAAACTCCGGCTCTTGAAGAACTAAAAAAATCAAAACAGGAATTGGAAAAAGAATTTGAGAGGTTGGGGAAGATGATAGAAGAAATTCCGACGTCAACCACAAGTACAGTCGATTAAAATTTTTAATTAGGTATTTAAAAAATTAGAAATTAAGAATTAAAGATTATTTTATGGTAAGCAAAACTAAAAAGGAAAATAGGGAAGTAGGTTATATAAAGCCGCGGGAAATAACTCAAGAAATGCAAGAGAGTTATTTGGATTATGCTATGTCGGTTATTATTTCTCGGGCTTTACCTGACGTCCGAGATGGCTTGAAACCGGTCCATCGGAGAATTTTGTATGCGATGTATGAAGATGGACTGCGTCACACAGCCAAATTCAGAAAATCAGCCACGGTTGTAGGTAGTTGTCTTGGTCGTTACCACCCCCACGGAGATATGGCAGTTTACGATGCTTTAGTTCGGATGGCTCAAGATTTTTCTTTAAGGTATCCTTTAGTTCAAGGTCAAGGAAATTTTGGGAGTGTCGATGGGGACGCGAGTGCTAGTATGCGTTATACAGAATGTCGTCTTTCTCCGATTGGGGAAGAAATGCTCCGTGATATCGAAAAAGATACGGTTGATTTTAAACCGAATTATGATGGCACCAGGAAAGAACCGATTGTTTTACCATCTCCTCTGCCCCAGCTTTTATTGAATGGTTCTTTGGGAATTGCTGTTGGTATGGCAACAAATATTCCTCCTCACAATCTTTCTGAAGTTTTGCAAGCTGCAATCTATTTAGTAGATCATCCTCAAGCAACAACTGAAGATCTTTTCAAATTCATTCAGGGGCCTGATTTTCCAACGGGAGGTCAAATTTTTGGCAAGAAAGATATAATTGCCGCCTATTCTCAGGGGAAAGGAGCAATTTTGATGCGAGGAAAAGCTGAAATTCAAGAACAAGAAAGAGGGAGTTATCAAATTATCATCACGGAAATTCCTTTCCAAGTGCAAAAATCTGAGTTAGTTAAACAATTTGCAAAATTGGTTGAAGAGAAAAAAATAGAGGGGGTAAGAGATATTAGAGATGAATCGGATAGAGAAGGAATGAGAATTGTCGTTGAATTAAAAAGGGAGGCCTTTCCAAAAAAAGTTTTGAATGCTCTTTTTAAATACACTGACCTCCAAAAGACCTTTTATTTGAATATGTTGGCACTGATTGATGGTATCCAGCCGAGAGTTCTTTCTCTTGTTGATATACTGGCTTTGTATTTAAAACACAAAAGAGAAGTTGTTTTACGAAGAACAAAATTTGATTTAAAGCGAGCAAAAGAAAAGGCTCACATTTTAGAAGGACTGATGATTGCTTTGAAAAATATTGATGAGATAATCAAGACCATTAAAAAATCAGCCAATCGAGATGATGCAGAAAAGAATTTACGGAAAAAATTTAAGCTAACCAAGATTCAAGCTTCGGCCATCTTGGAAATGAAACTTCAGAACTTAGCCAAACTGGAGCGAGAAAAAATTGCCAAAGAGTTAAAAGAAATAAAAGAGAAAATAAAAGAACTCCTTTTAATCTTAAAAAACCCCAAAAAAGTAAAAGAGGTGATGAAAAAAGAACTTCGGGAAATGGAGCTGAGGTTTGGAGATGAGAGAAAAACCAAGGTCCAAAGTTTCCGACCCGGTGAGATTACCGAGGAGGAGTTAATTCCCAAAGAAGATACCATCATCACTCTAACCGAAGGTGGCTATATTAAAAGGACCAAACCTTCAGTTTACAAAATCCAAAAGAGAGGAGGAAAAGGAATTTCCGGCGGAGAACTTCAAAAAGAAGATGCGGTTGGACACTTTTTACTGACTAACACTTTAGATAAACTTTTGTTTTTTACTGACTCGGGAACAGTCTTTCAGTGTTTTGTTTGGGAGATTCCTGAAGGCGGCAGAGTGGCTCGCGGAAGAGGATTGAGTAATTTCTTGGAGATCTCTCCAGAAGAAAAGGTTTTGAGTTTAATTCCATATAGCAAAGAATCTGCCACCCAGGAGGAAAAAGAGGAGAAATATTTAGTGATGGTTACCAAAAATGGTATAATTAAAAAAACTCCACTTGATGCTTTCAGAAATGTCCGAAAAACCGGGTTGCGAGCCATTAAACTTCAAAAAGGTGACCTTCTGAGAAAAGCAGCTATTTGTCAGAGAGGAGATGAGATAATTTTGACAAGCAGAGATGGTAAATCAATTAGATTTAAAGAAAAAGATTTAAGGGTGATGGGCCGAGTAGCCTCGGGAGTAAGAGGGATTAGGTTGAGTAAAGGAGACGAAGTTGTGGGAATGGACATAATCAAAAATCAAAAATCAAAAATCGAAAATCAAAAATTAGCGAAGAGTTATCTGTTGGTGGTGACTGAAAACGGTTATGGAAAAAGGACTAAAGTTAGCGAGTATAGGTTACAGCGGAGAGGAGGTTCAGGAATTAAAGCAGCCAGAATTACTCAAAAAACCGGCAAAGTTGTTTTCTCTCAGGTGATTGGCGAGGAGGAAAGAGATTTGGTGGTTATCTCTCAGAAAGGACAGGTCATCAGGAGTCCGCTTGGTTCAATCTCCATTCTTGGCAGAGCTACTTCTGGCGTTCGAGTGATGAGATTAGGAAAAGGCGATAGAGTAGTGTCAGCCATCTGTCTGTAGGTCTTTACTGAGGAGTCCAGTAGATAGGAGGGGGGGGTCGGGGGAACCGTAGGTGCCCCCGTGTAGGAAAATATTAAAAACCGAGGGTTTTTAAGGAGCGGTGTTAGACGAGCGAAGCGAGTCGTGCCGCGACCCGACTCCCAGATACCACTATGCCCGAATTTGTAAATCCAATTGAAATTTTAAATCAAATTGGCTTAAAAGCTAATATGATAGCCGCTGATTTTGGTTCGGGGAGTGGCGGCTGGACTATTCCCTTAGCTCGAAAACTTGAAGATGGTCAAGTTTTTGCTGTTGATATTCAAGAAGAACCCTTATCTGTTCTGGAAAGTCGGGCGAAACTTCAAGGAATTTCCAATATCCAAAAGATAATTGCCAATGTTGAAGAGAAAATTCCTGGGATTTCAGATTTGACCTGTGATTTAGTTTTAGTGACCGACCTTTTATTTCAAATTGAGGATAAGAAAGGAGTTTTTGAAGAGGCAAAAAGAATTTTAAAGCCAGGGGGTAAAATTTTAGTGGTGGAATGGATTCCCGGGGTTTCTTTGGGTCCAAAAGGGGGAGCACCTTCAAAAGAGGAAGTGAAAGAAATTACCAAAAATCTTGGCTTTCGCTTGGAAAAAGAATTCAAAGCCGGCGACTATCATTTTGGGTTTGTTTTTGTAAAACCCTAAATGTTAGAATAAAATAATCGTTTTATGAAATTTAGTCTTTTAAAGATAATATTGATTTCTGGTTTTATTCTGATTCCTTTCATTGTTGCAGGAAATGATGTCACTATTGAACCCCCAATCACCGTCACCACTATACCAGACCTTATAAATACGATTACCGATTGGGCTTTTTATATCGGAGTAGTTCTTGCTCCCTTGATGATTTTAGTTGGTGCATTTTACTTTATGACAGCAGCGGGTGACCCAAATAAAATTGCCACCGGCAAAAAAATTATCCTCTGGACAATTGTCGGTTTAGCTATTATACTATTTAGTAAAGGAATAATTAGTATTAT
>JAGGXV010000007.1 GCA_021162885.1 bacterium
ATGAAATATAACAGGCGGGGGCGAAGCCCCCGCCTGTTATAAAAGAATTTTCACGATTTTCCGTTCCGCTCGCCCGCCCTTTGGAACGAAGGGCGGGGCTTGGTAAAACTAAAGTGAAAGCTTAAGAAATGCCAATCCTGGGATGGGCACGGTAGGACTCGAACCTACGACCTCGTCATTATCAGTGACGCGCTCCAACCAACTGAGCTACGTGCCCATTTATATAATTTTACTCTTTCAGGAATCCTGAGTCAATACAATAAAACAAAAAGCTCCTTTTAAGGAGTTTTTTGTTTGCTGACTTGGTTTCTCTAAGATCAAAACCCATTGATTAGGTTTGACAGGATTCAAGACAATAAATTGTCTTGAACGGGTATTTTAGCCAAAGCTCCTGCGGAGGCGTTAAAAAATGCCCAGGACTTTTGCGAAGCAAAAGTTTAACCCAGCTCAACTTTGGTTTTTCTGAGTTGCTCCGAGTCCCAACACCAAAGCGAAGCTCGGTGCGGGATAAAAGTCGAGTTTTGAGATGGCTCGACCAACACCTGAAAGTTGAAGAGAGAATTCTGCTTTACTCCAAATTTCTTTGACGAAATTTAGAGACCACGTGTCGCTCTTCAACTTCCATCGACCAATCAAAAAAAAGAAATGATCCATCGACAGGTTCCCCTACCGATGCCTTGTTATAACTTCGTCCTGGTTACCGAGTTTAGCTTCGGCCCCGCAAAGCGAGGACTTCGGCTACCCCCGACTTCCCTGACGTGATAGGCGGTGAGTACAAGAGACAGTGACTTATTCATCGCGGCGTAGCTGATCCGCGATTACTAGCGATTCCAGCTTCACGGGGTCGAGTTGCAGACCCCGATCCGGACTGAGACCGGTTTTGATGGGATTAGCTCCGCGTTACCGCTTGGCAACCCATTGAGCCGGCCATTGTATCACGTGTGCTGCCCAGGGCGTAAGGGCCATGCGGATTTGGCGTCGTCCTCACCTTCCTCCAAGTTTACCTTGGCAGTCCCCTATGACAAATAAAACATAGGGCGAGGGTTTCGCAGGTTCCCCCATTTAAGGGAGCAGTTCACACCACCTACTGACGACAACCATGCAGCACCTGTGCTAGTGGCCTTGCGGAGGTCCGCCTTTCAGCAGACTTTCCACTAGCATGTCAAGCCCTGGTAAGGTTCTTCGCTTATCGTCGAATTGAGCCACGTGATCCACCGCTTGTGTGTCTCCCCGTCTATTCCTTTGAGTTTCAACGTTGCCGTCGTACTTCCCAGGCGGGACGCTTAACGGGTTACCTTCGCCAGTGAAAGGGTCGACACTTCCACCAGCTAGCGTCCATCGTTTACAGCTAGGAGTACAAGGGTATCTAATCCTTTTCCATGCCCTAGCTTTCGTCGTGCAGCGTCAGGGTCGCCCCAGCCAGCTGCCTTCGCTTTTGGTGTTCCGGCCGATATCAACGGATTTCACCCCTACACCGGCCGTTCCACTGGCCTCTGACGCCCTCAAGTCAAGAAGTATCTCCCGCACTCTTGAGGTTAAGCCCCAAGAATTTAACAGAAGACTTTCCTGACCGCCTTAAGACTCTTTACGCCCAATAAATCCGGATAATGCTCGGGGCACTCGTATTACCGCCGCTGCTGGCACGAGTTTAGCGGCCCCTTATTCAACCGGTACTGTCACCCGAAGGTTCATCCCGGTTAAAAGCTCTTTACACCCCGAAGGGCTTCATCGAGCACGCGGCGTCGCTCCATCAGGGTTTCCCCCATTGTGGAAGATTCTCGACTGCTGCCTCCCGTAGGAGTGGGAACCGTGTCTCAGTTTCCCTGTTGGGGAACACACTCTCATGCCCCCTACCCGTCATCGCCTTGGTGAGCCATTACCCCACCAACAAGCTGATAGGCCGCAGACCCCTCCTCAAGCGCCGGAGCTTTACCCGCCGAAAGCTTGCGCATTTAGGCGGGACTATCTAGTATTAGCCCCGATTTCTCGAGGTTATGCTAGACTTGAGGGTAGGTATCTACGTGTTACTAACCCGTTCGCCACTGCCTCGCGCTCCGCGCGAGGAAATCCTAAATCCTAATATCTAAATCCTAAACATTTGGAATTTTGAATTTAGAATTTTGAATTTGTTTAGAATTTCGGATTTAGTGCTTAGAATTTCCTTGTGCGAAGCACAAGGCCGTGCGACTTGCATGCCTTATCCACGCCGCCAGCATTCATCCTGAGCCAGGATCAAACTCTCAAAATGAATAGCAAATTAGTAGATGAGTACGGGTCGCTCTTGGCGACCTTGAGTAGACGAGAAAATACTCACCTACTCATTAACTCATCAACTAATTGCTAAAGATACTCGGAGCAACTCAGAAAAACCAATATTAAATTATAAAGTGCTTCTCTTAACAAAAACCAGGAAGAGACTTCCTGATTTTTCCACCTCTTTCCTTACTCCCTATTTCACTTGCACTTACAATTCCCTCTTTTTTTTCTTTTTTTTCTTCTCTTCAGTCATAATTTTGTCTCTTCTGATTTTAATTCTACTCTTTCAAAAACCTTTGTCAAGTTTTGAGCCGGAGGTGAGATTCGGACTCACGCCAAACCCAGTTTACAAAACTGGTGCTCTAACCAACTGAGCTACTCCGGCAAAATTTTATCACATCAATTGTTAGAAATTAGGAATTTTTATTATCCCCTTCTTATTTTCTCCCAGTAATCTTCAGAGAAATGGGGTTCTGATTCTTTAAAGTTTTTCTCTTTTTTAAAATTCTTTAATCTCTGAGAAATTTTCTGCCAGAGACCCACTTTAATTCTTTTTATTTTCTTGCCGATGGCTGGAGAAATAAAAATTCTCTCTTTTTCCGAAGGTTTCATCTCAAAAGTAGGCAATTCCCGCAAAACAGGAATCTTCCTCAGTATCATAAAAGCTAAACCAAGAATGCTTCCGATTAAAATTATTTTAGCGGTGAATTCTAACATAGCGCGTTAATTTTCAATTTAAAACTGGAAATTGAGATTTCTCACTTTTTTATATCTCGTATCTAGTAAACTTTGCCACCTCTATTTTCTCGCCAAGTTTTGCTGCATATTCTGAAATTAAATCTTCAATAGTTTTTGTCTCATCTCGGACCCAGGACTGCGACATTAAAGAGATCTCTTTTTTGTAGTTTGCCAATTTTCCTTCAACAATCTGGTCAATTATTTTCTGGGGTTTACCAGAATTTTGGAATTGCTTTTGATAGATCTTTTTTTCACCATCTAAAAACTCTTCGGGAATGTCCTCCATTTTGATAAACAAAGGTCGGAGAGCAGCAATCTGCAAGCAAATCTCATGGGCTAACTTTTTGAACTCTTCTGATTTTGCCACAAAGTCCGTTTCACAGTGCAACTCAAGCAAAACTCCAATTCGAGAGCCAGGATGCACATAACTTGAAACAATCCCTGCGGCTGCCTTCCTTTCCCCTTTTTCCTTGACCATCTCTTTTCCCTTTTCTCTTAAAATTTCTTTGGCTCTTTCAATATCACCACCTGCCTCCTCTAAGGCCTTTTTACATTCCATCAAAGAAATCCCAGTTTCTTCTCTAAGTTGTCGTATTTGATTAATAGAAACCATAATAAAAGTGAAAAATTCAAAATGAAAAATGTAAAATTACAATGTAAAATTCAAAATTTTTAATTTTGAACTGTAACTTTTCACTTTTCACTTTTCACTTTACATTTCTTAATAGCTTCAGCAACCTTTTCTAAGATATATTTTACTGAGGAAATTGCATCATCATTGGCAGGTATGGGATAATCAACTTGAGTTGGGTCAGCGTTGGTATCAACTATTGCCACCACCTTGATCCCTTTCATATTTGCCTCTCGCAGTGCCAATTTATCTTTATTGATATCACAAATAAAAACGACGTCTGGGATCTTTTCCATCTCTTTTATGCCACCGAATTTCTCCTTCAAATCTGCCAACTCCTTTTCCAACTTCTGTCGCTCTTTTTTGGTGTACTTTTCAAATTCACCTGCTTTTTTCTTTCTTTCAAGTTCTCTAAAATATTTTATCCTCTCAGCAATTATCTTAAAGTTGGTAAAAGTCCCTCCAAGCCATCTCTCAGTAACATAAGGCAATTTGCAGTCTTCAGCAATCTCACGAACTAAATTCTTGAGGGGAATTTTTGTGCCAATCAAAAGCAAATTTCCTCCTTTCTGAAAAATTTCCGAGATAAACCTCAAGGCCCTCTCTAATTGCTTTGCTGTCTTTTCCAAATCAATAATGTGGACAGTGTTTTTCACTCCCAGAATGTTCTCTTGCATTTTAGGATGAAGCTTGGAGATCCGATGACCCAAATGAACCCCCGCTTTCATCATTTCATCAACATCAATACCAAATTCATTTTTCTTTGTTTTTACCATATTCTAAAATTCTATAATATCTTTCTTGAAATTTCAACACCCCTATGCTATGGTATTCATATGAAAGAAAAAATTCATCCCAAATATTATCCCAGAGCAAAAGTTCACTGTGCGTGTGGCAACAACTTTGAAGTTGGTTCAACCAAAGAATTCATTGAGACAGAAATCTGTTTCAAGTGCCACCCCTT
Organism: bacterium; assembly: GCA_021162885.1. Taxonomy (GTDB): domain Bacteria; phylum Patescibacteriota; class Minisyncoccia; order Minisyncoccales; family CG1-02-41-26; genus JAGGXV01. The sequence continues at coordinate 4,590 of JAGGXV010000007.1, forward strand.
TTATACTGGCAAAGAAAAAATAATCGATGTGGCGGGCCGGGTAGAAAGATTTAAAAAGAGATTAGCAAAGAAAAAAACATGAGTTCAATAATCATTGAAATAAGAGCAGGAGCGGGCGGAGAAGAATCTGCTCTCTTTGCTAATGACCTTTTCCGGATGTATCAAAAATATGCTCAATCCAAAAATTGGGAACTTAGAGTGCTTGATGCTGCCTACTCCCCCCTCGGTGGTTTGCGCAGAATAATTTTTGAAATAAAAGGGGCAGATACCTTTTCCAAATTGAAATACGAAGCAGGGGTTCATCGAGTCCAGAGGGTTCCTAAGACCGAAAAGGGAAATAGAATTCACACTTCAACTGTCTCAGTTGCAGTTTTGCCAACCCCAAAACCAACTCAGGTTAAAATTAAGCCATCTGATATTAAAATGGATTTCTTTAAGGCTTCAGGTCCTGGAGGGCAATATGTTAATAAAAGACAAACGGGAGTACGAATCACTCATCTACCAACTGGAACTGTTGTTTCCTCTCAGTCTCAAAGAAGTTTGGAAGCAAATAAAAAAGCAGCTTTAGATATTCTGGTGGCTCGACTTTTCAAAATAAACGAAGAAAAAGAAAGGGCAAAAATGGAATTAAAAAGAAGAACTCAAATTGGTCAAGCCCAACGAGCCGAAAAAATAAGAACTTACAATTTTCCTCAAGACAGAGTAACCGACCACCGAATAAAAAAATCCTGGCACAACATTGAAAAAATAATGGCAGGAAATTTAGAACCTATTATTAAGAAGCTGGAAAAGAACTTATCCTAATTTAATCCTGAAAAACACCTTGATTGACATAATCTTGAAATTGAGAAGCATATTTCATTACCTGATAGACATAAGTTCTACCACCAGCAATCCGACAAGCCCTTGTCATCTTGCTGGTACCACATAAATAAGCAGTAGCTGCTCCAATCTCTGCTATTTCTTTTTGAGAAGAAGCTCCCCAATCAGCTAAATATAAACCAGCGGCCAGGAAAGCATCTTTGACTCGCCAAGGATTGGCAGGAACTATTCCAGTAATCTGCTCAACCCTTTTTTTATATCCGAATTTTAACCAGGTCTCTGGCATAAACTGAGCTGGACCCATAGCTCCCCCCCACTGAACCTTTCCTCCATCCACCGCACAAGAGACCGGCGTGACATTTGGGTCTAATCCTAACTCTTTGGTGATTTGCTCAAAATAGGGCCATTGTCGCTCGGACATAACTTTTTTCCAATGAATATCCGGATGACGACAAAAGGCAGCTGAGCCGCAATTACATTGCCCAACATTAGCTCCGATTCTTGATTCAACCTGTAAAAGTCCCAGCAAAAAGGCGGGTCTCACTCCAGTTATTCTTTCAATCTCTTGGGCCAATCTATAGGCCTCTTCCAGAGTCGGTGCTTCTTCAGCTGATATCTGAACCAACTCAAAAATCTTCTTTCTAATCTCCTCCGCCCTCTCTTTTGATTCTGCTAAATATTTCTGATACAAAGTTTCCTCACCGCGAGTTTTTTCCAGCAGCACATTTTTCTGCCGCTGAAGGTTTTCATTTTGTTCTTTTTGAAGTTCAACTAAAATCTGAGTTCTCTCAAGTTGTTCTTTTTCTCTAAGCATCGTATCTTTTTGAGCTTCCAAAGAACTTTTAAGGTCTTTAATATCAGCCAAAAGTTCTTGAGTTTTCAGATTTAGGGCTTCCAGAGCCATTAAATTGTCAAAGAAGTCAGATAAAGTTTCTTCTGTCAAAAATATTTCAAGAAGAGATGTTTGGTCTTCCTCATAATAGAGTTGCAAAAGATTGGCTAAGTTTTCTCTAATATTAGTAATTTTTAAATCTGTTACATCAATTGAAGATTGAGTGTCTCCTATTTGAAAATTAAGATTTTTAATAATTAGATTGTTTTTGTAAATTTGATATTTAAGGTTTTTTATACGCGTGCTCAAAAGGGAAATTTCGTTCTGTAAATTTCTCTTCTTTTTTTGGAGTTGACTAATTTCAGCTTGATACTTCTCACTCTTGCTGCGATAATATTTCTCACACTCCTCAAGATACCAGCGACAATCCTCTATTCCATATTTCTCACACTTACTATCAATATTCTCAGTAAAGGAAGGGCAAAATTCTTCCGGAATAAAATTGGCATCTTGAGCGAAACTTTTTAACTCTGGCAAAAAGATTCCTAAAATTGAGACAATCACTAAAATTATTCTTGAAAAACGAGAAAACATCATAAAAATTTTCAATTTTCAACAACCAAATTTCAATGAATTTTCAATTAACTAATTATCAAACTGTTTGAAAATTGAAAATTGATAATTACTTAGACCTGGTTTCCCTCTCCGCTCTCCCCTTTTCTTCCTCTTCTCCCTCTTTTTCTTCTTCTAGTTTCTCTTCAGCTGGCTTTTCTTCTTCCACGGGTTTCTCTTCTTCTCTGCCTGGAGGAGCAACGTTAGCTACAATTTCATTGGATTCTCTTAAAATTTTAATTCCCTGAGGAACTTTCAAATCCCGGATTAAAATTCTATCTTCAAAAGTTCTAAGTTTCCCAATATCAACTTTGATTTCTCTGGGTAGATTCTGGGCCAAACCTTTAACTTCAACCTGTTGAATTTCCTTAACCAAAGTACCACCCAATTCTTCCACCGCTGGAGCTTCTCCTTCAAAGCGCAGGGGAATTTCTGCCTCCACTTCTTTGCGAGAGGAAGGATGATAAAAATCAACATGCAGAAAATTCCCTTTCACTGGGTCTTTTGCTGTTTGATGTATTAGAACTTCCATTTCGTTACTTTTTGATTTTTGATTTTTGATTTTTAATTTTATTATTGAACTTTCTCCAGCCTCTTTATAAATCTTTTCAAATTCTTTTTCTGGAACCTCAAGAGAGAGATTTTTAATTTCTGGTCCATACAAAACCGCTGGCAAGAATCCCTGCTTTCGTAACGATTTCGTTTTCCGGCCAAGTTTTTCTCTTATTTTTGCTTCAAGCGAAAGCATGATAGTTAATGGAAAATGCAAGCTGAAAAGTGAAAAGTTACAGTTCAAAGTTTAAAATTTTTAATTTTACATTGTAATTTTTCATTTTACATTTTTCACTTTTCATTTAAAATGCGAATGCATTGTACAGGACATACTTCGCTTGCCTCTTTAATACATCCAGCATTCTCAACTTCCAACTCTTCCTTCTCTGTTTTAGTGTCAAATTCCGAACCCTTTAAATGGGATTTTCCGTTTTCTGCCATTTCAAAAAATTTTGGACACAAGCTGGCACAACTTCCACAGCCAATACATTTTGATTTATCATAAATAATCTTCATATACCCTACGAATTACGAATATTTATTCACCCCGTTAAATCCTGCAAAGCAGGAATTTCGCTGAAAGCGAAATTATTTAACGGGGCGAGTATATAAATAGGCGCAATGCTAGTTGCCGAAGGGAGTAAGGTAATCTTGTCTATTGTTCCCTGAGACAAGTTACCCGAGCGACTTTTTTTCTACTTTTACTTTGGGCCATTTTCCCCATTGGCCTTTTTTTAAAAGGCCGTTTTTTGCTCCGATTTTCTGAATACAACTTGTGGCATTAGCCGTTGCTAACTGAATAGCGTATTTTATATCATTTTTTTCTAAAAGTCCACTTAAAAATCCGCTTCCATAAGCATCTCCAGCCCCGGTTTTCTCCAAAGGTAAAACTGAAGGGGTTTTGGCTTTGTAAATATATTTTCCATCACAAACCACCGAACCTTCTTTCCCTTTGGTAATTACTAAAATACCCTTAATCCATCCTTTTAACTTTCTAATTATATCCATTTCCTGTTCTTTTTCAATTCCTGAAAGTAAAGAAGCTTCTTTTTTATTTAAAATTAAAATATCAATTTGACCAAGAATTGGTTTAAGGATTTTTTGACCGAGATTAATTTGGCTATTGCCAGGGTTGACAGCGATTTTTATCCCTTTTTTGACAGCAAACTTTACCAAAGGTCCAAAAATTTGAGCTGATTTTTCACTCAAAGGAGCTAAATAGAACCATTTAGTTTTCAATTTATTGAAGGGGATGTCTTTCTCTTCTAAAAAATGACAAGCGCCTCGGTAAATTAAAATTGTTCTCTCTCTACCAAAAGAAAGAATCGCTGAAAAAGCAGTAAGATACTGCTTGTCTTTTTTAATAAACCGGGTATCAACTTTAAACTTCTTTAATTCCTCAATTACTGCCTCTCCTCCCTTATCATCTCCCACTTTAGTGCAAACTGCTACTCGGAGTCCTTGGTTGCTGAAAGTGCAAGCGGTGTTTGTTGCTCCCCCTCCAGTTGAAACTTGTAAATCTTCAATAAAAATCTTACTTCCCAGAGGGAAACAAAGTGACTGACCTCCCACTGATTCTCCTTCGCCTAAAATCCGATAATTCCCTTCTTTTAATCGCAAAAAAGTATCTCGAGTCCCTGACCCAAATGTAATTATATCATAATTCATTTTTTCTTTTTGGCTAAAATTAAAATTGTTTTTATTACTGTATCTGGATTTATCGATATACTTTCAATCCCTTCTTGGACTAAAAATTCAGAAAATTCCGGTAAATCACTGGGGCCCTGACCACAAATTCCGCAGTATTTCTTTTTTTCTTTACAAACTCGTATAACTTTTTTTATCATCTCTTTTACAGCAGAATCTCTCTCATCACCAATTTTTTGTAAAGTAGCAGCATCTCTATCAATCCCTAACACTAATTGAGTAAGATCATTACTTCCAATTGAATAGCCATCAAAAATTTCTAAAAATTCCTCAGCTAAAACTATATTTGAGGGGACTTCACACATTACATAAACTTCCAGTCCCTCCTTTCCTCTTTCTAAACCGGCTTTCTTCATTAAATCCAAAACTTTTTTTCCTTCTTCAAGAGTTCTGCAAAATGGAATCATCACCTTGACATTTTTTAAGCCAAAAACATCTCTGACTCTTTTTATAGCTTCGCACTCCATCAAAAAAGCAGGTTTAAATCTTTCATCGTAATATCGGGAAGCCCCTCGCCAGCCAAGCATTGGATTTTTCTCGCCCTTTGGTTCAAATAATTCTCCACCAACCAATTGGGCATATTCGTTTGTTTTAAAATCTGAAAATCTGACAATCACTGGTTTTGGCCAAAAAGCCGCGGCAATCTGAGCTATTCCTTCAGCTAATTCTTTAACAAAATACTCTCTTTTGTCTTTATGTTCAATAGTAATTTCATCAATTTGCTTTATAATCTTTTGAATTTTGGATTTTGGAATTTGGATTTTGTTTGGGATTTGGGATTTGGGATTTGGGATTTTGAGCTCTCTATAATAATAGAGAGCGAGGGGATGAACTCTTATTTTCTCAGCAATTATAAACTCCTCTCTGGCTAGACCCACTCCATCATTGGGTAAAAACGATGCTTTAAAAGCAATCTCTGGCGCTCCAATATTTATCATTACCTTTGTTTTCAGTTTCGGAATTTTCTTTAAATTATATTTTTTTATTTTGAATGGAACTTTTCCTAAATAAATTCTTCCATTTAATCCTTGGGTGCAATCAACAGTCACTTGTTGGCTATTTTTTAAAATTTTGGTTGCTCTCTCTGTCCCAACAATACAGGGAATGCCAAGCTCTCGAGAAACTATAGCGGCATGAGCGGTCTTACCACCCTCGTCCGTAACTATTGCTGAAGCCAAGCGCATTATCGGCACCCAGTCAGGATCAGTCATCTTTGTTACTAAAACTTCTCCTTTTTTAAACTGACCAATTTTTGAGACATCAGAAATTAAATGAACTTTGCCAATGCCAATTTTATCGCCGATTGCTGTGCCTCTTAGAATCGGAGTTTTTTTTGTTTTTATTTCATATTCTTCATAGAATTTTGCTTTTTGGGGAGTAAAAACAGTTTCTGGCCTTGATTGAACAATAAATAATTCTCCCCTCTTTCCATCTTTAGCCCATTCAATATCTTGGGGAATTTTATAATGCTCTTCAATTAGCTGGCCCCAGCGAGCCAGAGTTAAAATTTCATTATCAGTTAAGGAAAATTTTAATTGTTTTCCAGAGGGAACAGTTATCTCTTTTAATCCTCCTTTTTTATTGTAAATATATTTTTTTGTTTTCCTGCCTAAATTTTTAACAATGATTGATTTGAAACCCTTTTTTAAAGTGGGCTTGAAAACAAAAAATTCATCAGGAGTAATTTTTCCTTTAACAATCATCTCTCCTATCCCATAAATTGAATTTATTAAAACTACATTTTGAAAGCCGGTTTCGGTATCTAAAGTAAACATTACTCCAGAACTAGCTAGGTCTGACCTTACCATTTTTTGGATTCCTACTGAAAGAGCAATTTTTAAGTGAGAAAATCCTTTCTCTTCTCGATAAGCAATAGCTCGGTTAGTGAATAAAGAAGCCATACATTTTTTGATAGCTTTCAGTAAATCCTCCTCACCTCTGATGTTCAAAAATGTTTCCATCTGGCCGGCGAAACTTGCTGTTTTCATATCTTCTGCCGTGGCTGAAGAACGAACAGCAACATCAGTAAAATTTTCTCCATATTTTCGAGATAATTTTTTATAATTTTTTATAATTGCTTTTTTTAAATCTTCTGGGAAATCTGCTTTTAAAATTAGATTTCTGGCTACCCGACCTGCTTCTTGCAAACTTTTTAAGCTTTTTAGGTTGAATTTTTTAAAAATTCCCTTTAATTTTCTATCAATTTTATTTTCTTTCAAAAAATACCAGTAAGCTTTAGAAGTTAGACTGAAACCATCGGGAACGTTAATTCCCTTCTTAGTAAGTTTAGAGAACATTTCTCCTAGGGAAGCGTTTTTCCCTCCAACCAAAGAAATATCTTTGGAAGAAATTTCTCGAAACCATAAAATATATTTTTTGCTCTTTTTCATAGCATAGTAATAACTATATAACGATCGTGTTATTTA
>JAGGXV010000026.1 GCA_021162885.1 bacterium
ACATTAATAGATTTAATAATACTTTTTGTATTCTTCCTGAATAACTATGAAGAAGTGGGTTTTAGCTATTTTATTAGTAGTTTTTTGTATTGGTTTTGGGAAAAGTGTATTAGCCCAAAACTATTTTTGTGTTACTTATTTTACCTATATTGGCTGCCCAAATTGTGCGGTTACTGATCCTTTAGTTTTAACTGAGTGGCCAAAAAAATATCCCAATTTAGTGATTATCGAATATGTATGGCAGGGCGGTGATTGGCAATCAGCCAATTCTCAATTTTTTGGAAAATTTGCTTCTTCTTACAAAACTCCGGCCGCTGTTCCTCAAATTGTTATTTCAAAAAACAATATCAAATTAGGAAGAATTGACGTTCCAAAGGCAGAAGCAGATATCAAAAAGAAAGAATTTAATTCTTGTGTTCTAATTGATAAATCAATATCGTTTGAAGAACTTGATTTAAACCAACTTCAAGCTTTTCCTAAAATTTGGGCAAATGGAAGATTGTTAATTAGATTAAGTGAGAATGAATGGCTTTTTCAATGGGATGGTGAAAACCCTCCAAGAACAATTGGCAAAGAAGTATTTACTCAAAAAGAAATAAAAGAACTTCTTTTTACTAAAAATCTTTTTGAGAAATTAAAAAATAAAGTATTTGATATTGTTGAACCTCAAAAAGTTGAGTTTTCAGGAAGCGCGTTTCCAAATTCAGATTTTATTCCTTATTATGAATTTGAACATGCTATAAAAATAAACCCCGTTAGAAATGAAATTTCTAACGGGGTAAATATTTCAGAGGTTAAACCAGGAAAAGAAACTAAAGAAGAAGAAACTGTTGAACTGCCCATTATTGGAAAAATAGAAACCAAAAAATTTTCTTTGCCAATTTTGACTTTTTTAATTGCGATAGCTGACGGTTTTAATCCCTGCGCCTTTTTTGTTTTGACTTTTCTCTTGGCCGCTTTAGTTGGGTTGGCTGGAGCCAGAAGAAAAATTCTTTTAGTGGGAGGTATTTTTATATTTTTCTCGGCACTTTTTTACTTTTTGTTTATGTCAGTTTTGTTGAATGTTTTTCAATTGGGTGGAAAAATTGCCATTTTAACTTTGATAGCCGGAGCTGTAGCTGTTTTTGCCGGGATTGTCAATATAAAAGATTATTTTTATTTTCAAAAAGGAATTTCTTTAACCTTGCCAAAAAGTCACAAAGAAAAATTTGTCCAAAAAGTGAAAAATTTGAGTTTAGCTAAATCTACTTTGGCTCTAATTACAGCTACGGTTATTATTGCTGCCACCGTAAATATCTATGAACTCTTGTGCACTTTTGGTTTTCCAATGGTTTATACTAGAATTTTAACTTTAAGGGAACTGCCCTCTTTAGAATATTATCTTTATTTAATTTTTTATAATTTGATTTATATTATTCCTTTAGCTGTAATAGTTTTGATTTTTGCTTTGAGTTTAGGAAAGAAAACCTTCAGTCAACTTTGGGTGAGGAGATTAAAACTTATTTCTGGTTTTATGATTTTATTTTTAGGTTTGATTTTAATGTTGAAACCTAAATTATTAGAAAGTATTTCAACTGCTTTTTCAGTTTTAATTGGGGCGGTAATAATTTCTATAATCATTATTTTTATTCATTCTCTTTATCATAAAGAAAGAACTTAAAATGAAAATCACCATTATTTACGACAATACTGCTTTTAGAGAAGATCTCCAATCGGATTGGGGTTTTTCTTGTTTGGTGGAAGTAGAAAATACTCCCAAAATTTTGTTTGATACTGGTGGCAATGGAAAAATTTTGTTCAGCAATATGGAAAAGTTAGAAATTAATCCTCTATCAATTGAGGAAGTTTTTATTTCCCATTTACATTTTGACCATATTGGAGGATTAGATGAATTTTTAAAAATAAACAAAAAGGTGAAAAAAGTTTATTTACCCTCTTCAATGGGCCTTGAAAATGAGGTTGTCTTAAAAAAGCCTATAAAAATTCATGAAAATGTATTTTCTACCGGAGAATTGGAAGGGATAGAACAAAGTATGGCAGTTTCGACTAAAAAAGGTTTAGTTTTAATTGTTGGTTGCTCTCATCCTTATATGGGTAATATTTTAGGGACTGTCAGAAAATTCGGAAAAATTTATGGAATTGTTGGAGGACTGCATGAATTTTCTGAATTTGAATTGTTCCGAGACTTACAATTAATTTGTCCTACTCACTGTACCCAGCACAAGACAGAACTTAAAAAATTATATCCTCAAAAATATATTGAAGGAGGGGCGGGTCGGATAGTAGAAATTTAAGGAGGATTTTGCAAAACAAAACCCAAAATTACCAAAAGCAGTCAAATTTTCACTACCCAGCGGGGAAAACAATTGAAATTAAATAAAAATTATGGGAATTATTCTTCCAAAACAAGTGGGTACTGAAGAAGGTAAATTGCTTTTCCAAAATTCAGTCGGAGTAAAGGATTTTGATGAAGGAAGAAAGATAGTTGAATCTCTAAAGAAAACCTTAGAACACTATGGAGGAGTTGGTTTGGCTGCTCCTCAAATTGGAATTTCTCGGAGGGTATTTGTGGTTAATATTTCGCCAACTGAAAATTATCCCGGTTTGCCGAAAATTGGATTTCAAGCTTATATAAATCCTGAAATTTTAGAAATATCTCAAGAGATTAACAAAGATTATGAAGGATGCTTGAGTGTTTTTTATGCTACTTTACGAGGATTAGTAGAAAGAGCAAATTCCCTGAAAATAAGATACTTAGATATTAACGGAGAAGAGCAAACAGAGGAAATTGAGCATCCTTTCTACTCAAGAGTAGTTTTGCACGAAAACGACCATTTAAACGGAAAGCTATTTTTGCAGCGAATGAAAACTGAGGATTTCTCAAATTTGTATTGGAATGAGGACTTAGATATTAGAAAAAAAGATAAATATGGCAAATAGTTTAATTTTAAAAGTAAAAAATTTGAATGTGGAGTTAGATGGGGAACAAGTACTTGAGGATTTGAGCTTTGATTTAAAAAAGAAAGAAATTTTAGTGATTTTAGGACCGAATGGGGCAGGGAAGAGCGTATTGTTACGAACTTTGTTAAGATTGCTTCCGTTTGAGGGGAAAATTAGCTGGGTTCCATCTTCTCAGCACTTCAAAAATATCCATATTGGTTATGTGCCAGAAAGTTTTGTTGTTTCCAAAACTTTGCCTTTAAGTGTTAAGGAATTTTTTCAATTCAAGCCGGTTTCTCAAAAAGCTATTTTAGAGGCTCTCAGCTGGGTAGGAATAAAGGCATCAAAAAAATTTTTGGAGAAGAGATTAGGTACACTTTCTTCTGGTCAATTACGTCGGACCTTAATTGCTTGGGCTATGGTTGATGAACCCGATGTTATACTCTTAGACGAACCAATGGTTGGTATTGATATCCATGGTAGGGAAACTATTTATGATTCTTTGGTGAAGTTTTGGCAAAAGAAAAATCAAACTATTATTTTAGTTAGTCACGAAATAGGTGAGGTTTGTAAAAAAGCCGATAAAATCTTAGCCCTAAATAAAAGAAGATTATTTTATGGAAAGCCTGAGGAAATTATTACTCCTCAAAATTTAGCTAAAATTTATGGAAGTGCAATTTCTTTATAGTTTAATTGTTGCAGTTTTTATAGGAGGGGTGGCTGGATATTTAGGCTCTTTGATGATTACCAAAAGGATGGCTTTAGTTGGAGATGCCTTGGGGCATGTTGCTTTGCCGGGGGTGGCTTTGGCTTTGATTTATGGATTTAATCCTTCTTGGGGAGCTTTACTGGTATTAGCAGTTGGAATTTTTCTGATTTGGCTTTTTGAGATTCGAACCAAATTACCAATGGAGGCTTTAACTGGCATTGTTTTTACTGCTTCAGTAGCTATTGCCTTTCTTTTCTTGCCAGAAAGTAAAGTTTCCACTGCTTTAATCGGTGATATTTCTCAGATAAATTTTTGGGATACTTTAGTTTCGATAGTATTGTGTATCATTACCTTTTTAGTTTTGAAAAAGATTTTTTCTAAAATGATTTTAGCTAATCTAAACGAGAATTTAGCCCAGGTTGAAGGAATAAATACAAAAAAATACAATTTCATTTACTTAGTTTGTATTGCTGTTATTGTTGCTTTAGGAATAAAAGTGACCGGTTCTCTCCTGATGGGTGCTTTAGTGATTACTCCAGCTGCTGCTGCCCGAAACATTTCTCGCAATTTATCTCAGTATTCTTATGGAGCTTTAATTATTGGAATTATTTCTTGTATTTTGGGAGTTTTATTGTTCAAAATAATTGGATTGCCGGCTGGCCCTTTGGTGATTTTAACCGCCAGCATAATATTTTTAATCTCCTTGTTTTTTAAAAGAAGGTAGCTTTTCAAATCAAAATGAAGAATCAAAAATTAAAATTAGTTGTTGGATCAGGAAAGGGAGGGGTGGGGAAATCTATGTTAACCTCAGCTTTAGCAATGCTCTTTGCGGAGAAAAATAAAGTTGTTGCGGTTGATTGTGATGTTGACGCGCCGAATCTGGCGATTTGGTTAAATGAGATTAAGTTATGGGATAAAAAAATACCAGTGGCAACTTCAGTTAAACCAGAGATTGATTTAAATAAGTGTGATGGTTGTGGGCTTTGCGTTGAAAAATGTCGTTTTGAAGCCCTGAAGATGGAAGATGGTAAGCCAAAGTTGAACCCATTTTTATGTGAAGGTTGTGGGGCTTGCGAGGTAATTTGTCCCAAAAGGGCTATTAAATTAAAACCGGTTCAAAATGGAGAAATTAGAATTAAAAAAACAAAATATAATTTTCCTTTAGTTTCGGGCAATCTTTTTCCCGGAGAGACCGGTTCTGGCAAGGTGGTAAGTGAGCTTAAAAAAGAAGCGGACAAGTTTGAGAGTGATTTACAAATTATTGACTCTGCTCCTGGAACTGGTTGTCCGGTTATTGCTTCTTTGCAAGATGCAAATTTCGCCATTTTAATTACCGAGCCAACTCCTTCTGGATTTTCTGATTTACTGAGAGTTTTGGAAGTGGTGAATCATTTTAGAATTCCCTGGAAATTGGTAATAAATAAATGGGATATTAATCCCAAATTAACTGATGAGATAGTAAAGTGGGCTGGCAAAAAATTTTTAGGGAAAATTTCTTACGATAAAAAAATATTTAAAGCAGTCAGCAATTTAACTCCAATTTTAGAAACCAATTTGAGAGCTAAAAAAGAAATTATTAGTATATTCGTAAGGATTCGTAAATTCGTAGATTATGACCAGACCTCAAAAACCAAGAAAGATCTCGTTTGATCCAGATGTGACTTATTTTAAACCAAGGGCAGTGCCTCTCTCAATGTTGGAGGAAGTTGATTTGGCTACTGATGAGTTGGAGGCATTGCGACTTTGTGATTTAAAAAGTTTGAACCAAAAAACCGCTGCCAAAAAAATGGGAATTTCCCAAAGCACCTTGCAGCGAATTTTGTCTCAAGCCAGAAAAAAATTGGCTGAGGCTTTAATTGAAGGCAAAGCGATAAAGATAAGAAAATCGTAATAAAATGATAAAAGTAATAGTTGGTTCAAAAAATCCAGTGAAAGTTAATTGTGTAAAAGAAGTTTTTTCTAAATACTTCAAAAATGTAGAAGTAATAGGAAAAGGAGTTGACTCTAAAGTTTCTTGTCAGCCAAAATCCGAAAAGGAGATTGTCAAAGGAGCTCGAAATCGAGCTGAACAGGTTATCAAGATCTTCAAGCCGGATTTTGCAGTAGGTATAGAAGGGGGAGTAGAGAATATTGATGGCAAACTTTGCACTTTTGCTTGGGTGTGTGTTAAATCTAAAGAGGGGAAAGTAGGATTAGGGAGGACAGCGGGTTTTTTTCTTCCTCAAAAAATAGAAAAATTAATTAATGAAGGGAAGGAATTAGGCGAGGCAGACGATATTGTTTTTGGACTTAAAAATAGCAAACAAAAAATGGGCGCAATCGGTCTTTTATCAAAGGGGAAATTAGATAGGACTAAATTATATGGGCAGGGAGTAATTTGCGCTTTGTTGCCATTTTTAAACGAAGAATTATATAAACATAATTAAAAAATAATTATTTAATCGGGTGTTAAACAATTTAATCATATGATGAATTTTGTTATCTGCCATTATGCAGAAATTGGATTGAAAGGAAAGAACAGAAGGTTTTTTGAAGAAAAGTTGGTTGAGAATATTAAAAAATCTTTAACCCGAAAAAAGGGACAGCGCCCGTTCAGAGCAAGAATCTTAAAAGTTAAAAGGATTTCGGGAAGGATTTTGATTGAGCTGAAAGAAAAAGTAAATGAAGAGGAGATTAAAAATTCTTTAAAAAATGTTTTTGGTATAGCTCATTTTAGTTTGGCGGTAAGTTGTGAACAAAAAATTGAGAGAATAAAGAAAAAGGCAGTTGAGATATTGAAAGATAAAGTATTTAAAACTTTTAAGGTTGAAACCCAAAAGTCAAAAAAAGATTTCCCTTTTAGTTCCCAAGAAATCAACGAGAAGGTAGGGGAATACATATTAAAGAAATCCAAAATCCAAAATCCAAAATCCAAAATTAAAGTGGATTTGGAAAATCCCGAGCTAACTTGCTTTATTGAGATTGTTGAAAAATACGCTTTTTTATATCTTGAAAAAATTAAAGGACCTGGAGGATTGCCGGTTGGAGTGAGCGGCAAAGCAATTTCTCTTTTGTCGGGAGGAATTGATTCAGCAGTGGCAAGTTATTATGGGATGAGAAGAGGAATTAAAATAGTTTTTTTATATTTTTATACTCATTTTTCTTCAATAGAAAAAATTAAAAAAATTGTAGAGGTTTTAAACAAATATCAGTTTAAATCAAGATTATATTTAGTTCCTTTTTTGAATATTCAAAAAGAAATTTTTAAAAAAACAGAGCCAAAGTTTTGTTGTCTTTTGTGCAGACGATTTATGTTTAAAATCGCTGAAATTTTAGCAGAGAAAGAAAAAGCGAAAGCTTTAATTACTGGAGAAAATATTGGCCAGGTTGCCTCTCAAACTTTAGAAAATATCGGGGTAAGTGCCAGAGCTATAAATTTGCCAATTTTAAGACCTTTGATAGGTCAAGATAAAAAAGATATAATAGAGAAAGCAAGAGAAATTGGAAGTTTTCGCATTTCAATTTTGCCACAAGAATTTTATTGCCAAAAATTTTTGCCCAAACATCCAGAAACAAAAGCTGACTTGGAAAAAGTAAAAAGAGAGGAAGAAAAACTTGATGCTGAGAAACTTATTAAAGAAGCCATAAAAAGGTCGCAAATAATTGTTATTTAGAAATTAAAATTTATGTCAGATACTCTAAAAGATAAAATTGCCATTGTAACTGGAGCTCGGAGAGGGATCGGCAAAGAGATCGCTTTAAAATTGGCAAAAGAAGGAGCTAAGGTTGTGGTAACAGATATTTCTCAAGAAGATTGCCAAAAAGTGGTTGAGGAGATTGAAAAATTAGAGAGCGAAGGTTTGGCTTTGAAATTAGATGTGACAAACGAAGAAGATATTAAAAATGCGGTGGCGAAAACAAAAGAGAAGTTCGGAAAGATTGATATTTTAGTGAATAACGCTGGAATTTGTTTGCTGGAAGATATCAAAAATCTCGACCTTGGAGTTGTAGAAAAAATTTTGAATATTAATCTTAAAGGTTTAATAGAATTAACTTACGCTATTTTACCTGAAATGATTGCCAAAAAATATGGGAAAATAATTAACATTGCCTCAATCGCCGCTTTAGTTTCTTGGTCAAAGATCCACACTTACTCAGCGAGTAAAGGAGGAGTAATAGGGTTCACCAAAGGATTGGCTGGAGATGTTGCTCAATATGGAATAAATGTAAATGCTATAGCGCCAGGAGCAATTGAAACCCCGATGTTAGATTCTATTTTAAAAGAGTTAAGAATGACCAGGGAACAAGTTTGTCAATTTACTCCCAAAGGAAGAATTGGCAAACCCGAAGATATTGCAAATGCCTGCCGCTTTTTAGCAAGCGATGAAGCAGATTTCATCACCGGGCAGGTTTTGATAGTTGATGGCGGCTACAGTATAAAATGAAAAAAATTGCCAAAGAGACAAAACTATCTGAGATTTTGAAAAATCAAAAGTTTCAGGAAATTTTAGCAAAATATAATTTACCATGCTTGAACTGTCCAATGGCAAAGTTTGAAATGGAGAATTTGACGCTTGGTCGGGTTTGCAAAATGTACGGAATTGACAACAAAAAGTTGTTGGTAGAGCTAAATAAAAAATAATCCCATAATCAAATTCGGTTATTCTTTAATTAACTAAGTGTTTATGGACAGAGATCTCTGCCTCTGTTTTTTTAATCTTGACAAGGAAAGGAGTTTTATGGTAGGGTTAGGATAGAATAGTTTTTTTAAAAAATAAAATGAAAATAGGGAGGTGATAAGAAATGTTTAAAAAGTTTACTTTGATTGGCATTTTAATTGGTATAACAATAACTCTATTGTTTTTCTCTATTGTTGGATTAGTAAGTGCTCAAACGGATACCCAAGATACCCAAATTGATAAAGAGATTAGAACTGTTACTGTTAAGGTTGTGGCTGATGAAGAATTCAGAAATTTCTGGGGACCAAAATACAACTGGAGAGATTACGCAAAGGAAATAGTTGAAAGGGCTTCGAAGGTGTTCGAAAAGGATTTCGGAATTAAGTTTGTAATAAAGGAGTTTGAGGAATGGGAATCAGAGGATCATCTCTGGGCAGATGCTAATGGGCTTATAGGGATTGATGCGCTCATGGCTGAATTGGAAAGAGATATTCAACCCGATGAATGCGATATTGTGATAGCATTTACCGGTCAAGGTAATGTAGTAGGAGCTGACGGAGCAGTTAATGAACTTCTAGGGAGATATGTTCTTGTTGAGGACTGTCTGGTCTCTTATGGCTGGTGGAAAAAGATATATAAGGAGAATAAAGATTTCTGTAAGATAAAGTATAACTGGGAAACATGGGATGATGCAGTATTGGAGTTGATACAATCTTTAACTCGTCCCCCTTGGTTCTTGACTACTGTATTACTTCATGGAGTTAGCCATATTTTTCTTTATGGAGATACTGAAAAAGAATTGTCGATAAAATGGGCATGTATGGTCAATAGATTTGATAAGAGATATGGAGAGATAATGATTAAGAATCATCTATTGGATTTTAAGTTAGTTGAAATTAAAAGAGAAGAACCAAAAAGAACAAAGAGAGAGAGATTATATTATATTTTTCAAAATAGACCTATTCCCTAAAAGAATAGCTCCTGAGATGTAAGTTCAGGAGCTATTTTTATTTGACTGAAGTTTTTTGTTATAATATTGTAACAGTTTATGAGAAAGAAAATTTTGATTATTTCAATAATATTTTTGATTGCGGCAGTTGGTTTGGTTATTATCTTTTATTTAGTTGGGGAAAAAAGTACTGGAGTTTCTACTGGATTAGTTAGATGTGAGAACCTTCAAGAGAATAAAAGAGATGAATGTTGGGCTGAGGTTGCGATAGAGAAAGTCAACAGTGAAATTTGTGCCAATATTAAGAACCTGAAAATTAGGGATGAATGTTATTTTCGAGTTGCTTCTCGAAATAGCAATTCTTTACTATGTGATAAAATAAAAGAAAAAGACGGATTACTTAGATGCAGAGCTCTTACATTGAGAGATGCTAAATTTTGCAAAGCTATTTCAGATATTAGAGAAAAAAATAGGTGCTATATAGAACTTTCTCTCCGTTTAGATACCCCTGCGTTATGCAGTAAAATTTCTGATTCAAATATAATGATTTTATGCAAAGCTGCTACCTTGAAAGACCCCGACCTATGTAAGAATTTAGAAGAAGGACCAAGAGAATATTGTTATTCGTTTATTGCAGAAATATTAAGAGATTCATCGATATGTGACAAGATAAATGACGAATCAAAGAAAGAACAATGTAAGTTGAGAATAAGTAAATAAGAAATTTTTCAATTATAACAATGGAATTTTTTCAGAAGAAAAATAATTTAAAAAGAGATTTATTATTGATAGCTTTGGTAGTTATATTCCTTTTTATTACTAGAGGTTATATATCTGCTTGTACTGCTGATTGGCAATGTCCGTCTTGTTGCTATAAATCCGGTAGTTCTTACTATTATTCAGATGGTGTTTGTATAAGTGGAGGATGTGCGTGTGAATATCCTGGTACCGAGGTTGACTGTTGTGAGGATTCTGATTGTGATTGTAGTGAGGGAGGATATTGCGACAACTATGAATGTTGTTGTTTTACCGGAGATATTTCTTGTTCGGTAAGCGATAATGATATTAAGATTAGTTGGTCTTCCGTAGAGGATTGTGGTTATGGTTTAAGAATTGATAGAATCTCTCCAACCTCAAAGCTCCTCTATTCTGGTTTCCAGAGTTCAGGTTCAGTTTGGGACGAGAATCTTCCTCCAGCAACCTACAAGTATCAGCTTTTTATGAGCTCTTCCATTGGAGATTATGTCAGAACTGTTAATTGTACTGTTTCTGGTGAGCCTGACTTTGATGTTGTCAGTTTTTCTTGCCCAAGCACTGTAGGGATCAATCAATCTTTTAGTTGTGACTCAACTGTTAAAAACATAGGTACTGCTGACTCTCCAAAAACCGTTTCTCCAAGAGGAATAATCTATTATGCTAACTCCACAGAGGTATGTAGTTTTGGCCTCTGGCAAAGCGAAATGACTGTTGGTGGAACCAAAGACACAACTTGTTCTTATTACAAGTTTAGCTCAATGGGAAACAAGACAGTCGAAGTTTGCGCTGACCCTGATAATGAAGTAGTAGAGAGTAACGAAGGAAACAATTGTGAACTGAGAACCGTCAAATCTACCTGCACAGAGAGTTATTGCAATCAATCTGACACCTCCTGTGGTTCTTTTAGTTCCTGTGAAGATGACAATACTCGTAAAGGAACTAAGGTAGATTGTTATTGTCAAGCTGGTGAAACATTCTGTCGATGTCCGTCAGTAAGTTGTACACAAGATTGTCCTTCTGGCCAATGCTGTTACAATGGCAATTGTTATTCAGGGTGTCACCCTACTCAAAGCAGTAAGAAATGTTCTGGAGGCCATTGGATAGATTCCTGCGGAGATGGAACTTGCAACTGCGGAGAAACAGAAACAA
>JAGGXV010000019.1 GCA_021162885.1 bacterium
AAACAAGAAATAATGTATAGATTGTGCTTTGATTTTCGAGTGTAGCTTTGAGCATTTTGATTTTTGAGATTATGAAATTGAATTTTTATTTTTGATGTTGTAGAATTATTTAACAAGGTAAACAAAAGTCGCAAAAATAAAAATATGGTTAAGATAGTGGAAAAAAATTTTATAAAGATTGGGAAAGAGCCAGTGGTAATTGTGCCATTAAAAAAATGGGAAGAAATTAAAGAATACTTAGAAGAAAAAGGGGATTACTTTGGAGTAATTGAAAAGGTCAAAGTTACTTAAATAATTTTTAATCTATGTGGCAGAAGATTATAAAGTTTAGTGTTTATAGTTTAGTTTTTTTGATGCCTCTTTTTTGGTTGCCGTTCTCATTTGAGGCATTCGAGTTCAATAAAGGTTATCTTTTATTCGTGCTTGTTTCAATTGGAATGTTGGCTTGGTTGGGCAAGATGATTTTTCAAGATAAAGAGATTAGATTTCGCCGAACTCCTCTTGACCTTTATGTTTTGGGATTTTTAGTGATAATGATTTTCAGCACTTTGTTCTCCCAAGACAGAATTTCAAGTTTACTTGGTTTTTATGGAAGATTTTGGCCCTCCTTAGTTGGTATATTGAGCTTGGGAGGTTTTTATTTTCTTTTAACTAATAATATAATCGCAAAACGTTCCCCGGCAGCATCGACGCCGCGGGGGAACATAAGTGTTGCTGGTTTAATAAAACTGTTTCTCTGGTCTTCGTTCTTTGTTGTTTTAATAACTTATTTTTCTTTGTTTGGGTTTTGGACAAGAATTGAAAATGTAGTTCCTGGCAACTTTCAATTCCCTCAGGTGATGGAACTTCGAACTTTCAATCCTATTGGGGGGTCATTGGAACAGCTTTCGGTCTTTTTGGCGGTTGTGGTGGTGCTTTTAATCGGAATTTTGGCTTTCAAGCCCCTCATCAAATCAGCGCGGCAGCTCCAGTTTGAGGAAAGGGAAAAGGAGAAGGAAGGAAAAAAAGAGAAGAGGAAAGAAAAGGGTGCTGGCACCGGGCTTTATATTTTGCTTTTTTTAAGTTTGGGAGTTTTAATAATAATTGATTTTTGGGCTTCTTGGCTGGTGATTTTTGGAGCATTACTCAGTTTTTTGACTCTGGCTTTTTGGAAGAGAATTTTTAAAGAAGATGTTAATCGATTGGGTTTTTCAGTTTTTCTTTTGTTGATTGCTTTAGTTTTTCTTTTGTTTGACCCGGTTCAGAATTTTTTGCCTCAAGATTCCGCCCTCGGCAATTTGCCAAGTGAGGTTCTTTTGAATCAAAAAACCAGTTGGACTATTGGCTGGCAAGGATTTAAAGAGCATCCAGTTTTTGGTTCAGGGCTTGGTAATTTCAATTATTCTTTCTCTAAATTTAAACCAGAAAGCTTTGTCCGAGGTCCTTTTTGGCAAATAAGATTTGACAGAGCCGGCAATCATATTACTGAAATGCTAAGCACAAATGGCATTTTGGGTGTCTTGAGTTATTTTTTACTAATCGGGATGTTTTTGTTAATATCGCTGATTATTGTAGGAATCAGGAATCAGGGATCAGACAGGAATCAGGAATCAGGAATTAAGAATAAACAAAATATCATAATTCATAATTCATTATTCATAATTCCTTTATTTTTGGGTTTTATTGCTCTCTTGATTGCCCAGTTTGTTTATTACCAGAACACGGTGTTGGCCTTCAGTTTTTGGTTGTTTTTAGGATTGACGGTTTTGTCTTGGCAAAAACCTCTCCGAGAGAAAGTTTACTCTTTCAAAGAATTTCCAGAAGTTGGTTTGATTTTTAGCACTATTTTTTGGGTTATTTTAATCGGGTTTTTGACTCTTTACTTTTATGGAGCAAAATTTTATTTAGCTGACATTCATTACCGAAATTATTTGCTCGCCCCCTCCCAAAATATTGAGGAATTAGAAAAAGCTACAAAGCTCGCTGATTCAAGAACTGTTTACCACATTGTTTTAGCCAGAAACTATTTGCAAAGATTTGCTAGTGAAACAGCAAAACCTCAGCCCAACAATCAGATTATTGCCAATATGGTGGCACTTGCTGTTCAACAAGGGAAAAAAGCCGTTGAACTCAGTCCCAATCGTGTGGCTTCTCAAGAAACTTTAGGAGTTATTTATCGAGATATCCAGGGAGTGGCTCAGGGAGCTTTGAGCTGGGGAGTCAAAAGCTTTGAAAATGCCCTGGCGTTGGAGCCCAAAAACCCGGTTCTATTGACCGAACTTGGCAAACTCCAGGTCAGCAACAACAAATTTTCCGAAGCGAGAGATTTGTTTAATCGAGCTTTGGCAATAAAACCATTTTTTGTTGACGCTGTCATTCAGCTTAGCATTTTAGATGAGAGGGAAAACAAAAGTAGAGAAGCTATAACTAGGTTGGAAGATTTAGTTCAAAACAATCCCTTTTCAGTAGAAGCCCATTTTCAATTGGGGAGATTATATTACAATAATAAAGATTATGATAAAGCTATTACCCAGTTTCAATCAGCTTTGTTGATTTTTCCCAGCCACTCAAATTCCCATTATTCTTTAGGTTTGACTTATGAAAAGAAAGGTGAAAAGGAAAAAGCTTTAAGGGAGTTTGAAAAAGTTTTGGAATTGAATCCGGGCAACGAAGACGTAATGAGAAAGATAGAAGAACTAAAGGAATAATTTTCAATTTTCAATGATCAATTATCAATGAATTTTCAATGACTCAATTATCAAACAGTTTGAAAATTGAAAAATTGGGATTTGATTGAAAATTGAAAATTGATAATTGAAAATTAACAATGTCCCAAAAAACCAAAAAAAAAGCAAAAAGGATTGAGTCTTCCTTAAAACCTCGGAAAATCAAAATTAAGGTGGTTGGTATTGGTGGCGGAGGGGCAGCTATTGTTAGTGAGATGGCTAAGAGTTTGAAAGGAGCCAGTTTTTTGATTGCTGATACTGACATAAGGACTTTTAAGAAGGTGGGGGTAGTCCCTAAAGGGGGGCAGTCCCCAGTGAGGACTTTTCAGTTTGGAGAAAATTTAACTTATGGTCTGGGAACGGGTCTAGATGTTGAATTGGGTCAAAAAGCGGCTGAAAAAGAAAAAGGAAGGATAGAGAAAATTTTCAAGAATCAGGACCTCTCTATTCTAGTTGCTTCATTGGGTGGGGGAGTAGGTTCAGGTGCTTCTCTGGTTTTTGCTAAAGCGGCAAGAAACCAAAAAGGGATTATCCCTGGACAGGGATTGTGTTTGGGAATTTTCACTTTACCTTTTAGTTTTGAGGGCGAGAAGAAAATGAAGATAGCCAAAACTGCCTTAAAAAAATTGAGGGAAGATTTATCAGGAACAATCGTTTTATCAAATGAAAAAATTTTCAAACTCTCTGACAAAAAAACTCCTTTGAAAAAAGCCTTGTCTTCCTTAAACCAAGTTTTGATTGGTTATTTAAAAGATTTGATTGAGATGATTTCCCTGCCGGGAATTATTAACATTGATTTTGCTGATTTGAGAACAATTTTAAAAGGAAGAGGCCGGGCTATTTATTTTGGCCGAGGAGTAGCCCAAGGACCAAATCGAGCCGAAGAAGCCTTGAAAAAAGTTTTTCAAAATCCTCTAGGGCAAGAGTCCGAATGGGGAGTGCCTTTGACAGGAGGAGCCAAAAGAATTTTGTTTAATATCACTGGAGGCAAGGATTTGGGCTTGAAAGAAGTTGAAGAAATTAGTCGGGCGATTGCCGAACTTAACCCCCGTGCCAAAATTATTTTTGGCATTTCCCAAAAGGGTCAAGAACCCAAACGGGGACAGCCTCCACTTAAAATTACTCTTTTGGCGGTAGGAGAAGAAAAATTAAAAATCAAAAATGAAAAATTAAAAATTGAGAGTCAGAAGAAAAAAAACTCAGAAATAGCAAAAACTAAAACTGACAAAGGGAAAAAGATAAAAGTCGGCAAGCCAAAAAAGAAAGCCAAAATTCGCAGAAGCGGGCTGGAAATAAAAAAAGCTGAAGCTGAGGCTGAAGAGAAAGAGCGCGAGCAGGAAACTCAATGGGAAATCCCCAGCTTTCTTAGAAGAAAGCTGAAATGAAAAATGAAAAATGAAAAATGCAAAATTACAATGCAAAATTAAAAAATGATATCAGAGAAAGAAGTTATTTATACGCATTAAAGATTATAAAACTTATAGAATCTTTAGTACAGAATAGAACTAATAAGATAATTGGCGACCAATTACTTAGAAGCGCGACAAGTATCGGAGCAAATATTATTGAGGCACAAGCTTCTCCTACCAAGAAAGACTTTACTAGTTTTCTAAATCATGCCTTAAAATCGGCTAATGAAAGTAAGTTCTGGTTAGGTCTTCTAAGAGACTCTACTCAAGTAAGTCCCGAAAAGATTAACCCTTTATTAAAAGAAGCAATTGAAATTAGTAATATCTTAGCATCAAGCATTCTTACCATTAGAGGTAAAAGAAAATTTTGAATTTTAAACTGTAATTTTTCACTTTTCACTTTACATTTTTCATTTTTATTATGGAAGTTAAAAAAGCTATTATTCCAGCAGCCGGGCTTGGGACTCGTTTTCTGCCTTTGACAAAAGTTATTCCAAAGGTTCTTTTGCCATTGGTTGAAAAACCGATGATTTCTTACGCGATTAGAGAAGTAAAAAGAGCTGGGTTCTCAAATATTATTTTTGTTCTGTCTCAAAAGAACAAGATAATTTCGGATTACTTTAAACGAGATTTTAAGGTTGAGAAAATTTTAGAAAAAAGAAACAAAAAAGAGATATTAAGAGAATTAAAAAAAATTGACGAGGAATTCGCTGGACTTTCTTTCTTCTTTGTTCAACAGCCAGAGCCCCGAGGCGATGGCGATGCTCTCTTGCGGGTTAAAAAAAGAAGGGGGGAGGCAGTGGCTGTTCTTTTCCCCGATGATGTTATTGAATCTAAAATTCCAGCCATTTCGCAATTGGAGAAAATTTTTAAAACATCTGAAAAACCAGTTATCGGCTTAAAAAAAAGGAGTCCGGAAGCCCTTTCATCTTACGGAGTAGTTGATGTTGAGAAGATTGCTAATCGCCTTTACAAAATTAAAGATATTGTGGAGAAACCCTTAGTTGAAAAAGCACCTTCCGATTTGGCCATTGTTGGTAGATATATTTTGACTTCTTCGGTTTTTGATTATTTGCGAAAAACCCAACCTAATGAGACAGGAGAAATAATTTTGGCTGAAGCCTTAAAGAAAATGATAAAAGATGGTAAAATAGTTTATGGTTATGAACTTGAAGGAGAGTGGCTTGAGTGCGGCAATAAAATTGAGTGGCTGAAAACGAACATGTATTTAACTTTGAAGCATCCTGAATATGGACCAATTTTGAAAGAGTGGGTTAAAAGAATAAAGTGAGACCAAAATAATTTTCAATTATCAATTTTCAATTTTCAATTAAATTTTTGTTTGAAAATTGGGTAATTGAAAATTCATTGAAAATTGGTCATTGAAAATTGAAAATTTATGATCAAAATTACTAAGTCTATTCTCAAAAAGGTCTATCCTCCTCGACCTCCAGAAGTTCACAAGTATGATTACGGGCTTTTGTTGGTTATTGGGGGAGGGGAGTTTTATTCTGGTTCCCCAGCTTTAGCAGCTATGGCTGCTTTCAGGGCTGGAGTGGATATGGTTCAGATTTTAGCTCCCAAGAGAGCGGCTGATATTATTGCTTCTTTTTCGCCAAATCTAGCAACTTTTCCTTTGGAAGGCAACTGGTTGGACAAGGAGGACTTACCAGTTTTACTGTCAATGACTGAGGCAGCAAAACAGGTGGCTCCTGGCAAAGCAGCGGTGGTCATTGGAGGAGGGCTTGGCAGGTCAGAAGAGACAAAACAGACTGTCTTAGAATATCTAACCGGTGTGAGCGGTGTCAGGCACGTGTCTGACACAGAAAGCCAGGCACTGGGGGTGGTAGTTGATGCTGATGGAATTCATGCCATAGCCAAAAATCTAGAAGTTGTTAAAGGAAAAAATTTTGTTTTAACTCCCCACGCTTTTGAATTTTTCGTTTTGACTGGTAAAGAGGTAAAGAGTTTATCTTTTGAAGAAAAAACCCGAGTAGTGCGTGAAGAGGCAGAAAAATTAGGCTGTGTTATTTTACTCAAAGGCAAAAAAGATATCATTTCCGATGGCAAAGAAATAGCCATAGCAGAGAGCGGGTCTCCCTATCTTACTGTCGGGGGGACTGGCGACACTTTAGCTGGAATTTGTGGGAGCTTGTTGGCTCAGGGGCAGAGTCCTTTTTTAGCTGCTCAAGCTGGTGCTTTCTTAAATGGTCGAGCCGGTGAAATAGCTGCTAAAAAATACGGCCCTGGTCTAACTGCTATTGACTTAATTGAAGCTATTCCCCAAGTCCTCAACTGATCAAATAACTTAAATGACCCACGATCGTTAGTGATTTAAGTAAAATTAATATGGAAAAAGTTTACGATTTAATTATTATTGGTGGAGGACCAGCAGGAATTACTGCTGGTATTTATGCTGCCAGAAAAAAGTTGAAAACTTTATTGTTGACCAAAGATTTTATTGGCCAGGTTGGAAAGACCAGTCGGGTTGACAACTATCCTGGCTTTTTCGGGGTTTCAGGACAAGAATTAATGAAAAAATTTGAAGGACATTTAAAAAAATTTGAAATAGAAATCAAGAAAGATGAAGAAGTAACAAAAGTAGAAAAAAAAGGAGAATTTTTTTCGGTAAAAGCAGAAAATAGCAATGAGTTTAAAGCAAAAGCATTAATTGTAGCTACCGGCCGTGACCCCCGACCCTTGGAAGTGCCGGGCGAGAAGGAGTTTATTGGTCGTGGAGTTTCCTATTGCAGCATTTGTGATTCTGCCTTTTTTAAGGATAAAGCAGTGGCTGTGATTGGTGGAGGTAACTCAGGATTTGAGGCAGCTTTAGATTTGGTAAAATATGCCAAAAGAATTTTTATTTTTGAGAGATCTGATAAAATAATGGCTGATGAGATTTTGCAAGAGCAGGTCAAAAAAGAAAAAAGTATTGAAATCCACTTAAATAAAGAAATCAAAAAAATTGAGGGCAGAGATAAAGTTCAAGCTATGGTCTATCAGGATTTGAAAACTGGCAAAACTTTTCAGGTACCTATTGATGGAGTTTTTGTTCAGATTGGTACAATTCCAGCCACCGGTTTTTTGAAAGGACTTTGTGAATTTAACGAGAAAGATGAGATAAAAGTCGATTTTGAAAGCTGCGGAACTTCAACTCCTGGATTATTTGCGGCTGGCGATGTCAATAATGGAAAGTGGAAACAAATTATTATTGCTGCTGGCGAAGGGGCTCGGGCGGCTTTGGCAGCTTACGAATATTTGCAGAGCAAAACTCTATGAGCAAAATAAAATCTATTAAAGGTAGGGTGGTGTTAAATTCCAAAGGAATGTGGGCAGTGGAAGCTGAAGTTGAAAGTGGGCAAGGGATTTTTTCTGCCCAAGTTCCTTCGGGCACCTCGCGGGGGAAATACGAGGCGATTGAGATTGAAGCGAAAAAGGCAGTAGAAAATATTGAGAAAATTATTATGCCAAAATTGGTAGGTTTGGAGGTTACCGGCCAGAAAAAAATTGATGAGATTTTGATAAAGCTTGATGGCACAGAAAACAAATCAAAACTCGGCGCCAATGCTATTCTGGCGGTTTCGATGGCTTGCTGTCGCGCGGGCGCAGCAGTTGAAAACCTCCCATTATATTCTTATATCTCCCAAATTTACATGGTTGAGACCCCTGCAAGTTTTACATGGGTGAGACCCCTGCAAGTTTTTCCTTGTTTTAATATTTTAAATGGTGGATTGCATGCCGGTAATGATTTAGATATTCAAGAATTTATGATAGTGCCCCAACTCGAAAGTTTTAGAGAGAATCTTAGGATCGGAGTTAAAATTTATCAAAAATTAAAAGAAATTTTAAAAACAAAATTTGGGTCTTTAGCTATTAATCTTGGTGATGAAGGAGGATTTGCTCCGCCTTTAACAAAAACCAAAGAAGCATTAGATTTGATAATGGAAGCAATAAAGGCTGCGGGATATGAAGGGAAAATAAAGATTGGCTTGGATGTGGCGGCTTCCGAATTTTTTGAAGAGGGAAAATATAATTTTGAGGAAGAGAAGAAAACCGGAGAAGAACTTTTGAAATTTTACCAGGGCCTGATCAAGAACTATCCAATTTTATTTTTAGAAGATCCATTTTCGCAAGATGATTGGAATGCCTGGCAGGATTTCTATAATTCTTTACGATCGTACGGAATTATAGAAAAGGATTTTTTTGTAGCTGGTGATGACTTGACAGTAACAAATCTAAAGAGAATTAGAGAGGCAAAAAGAAAAGAGACATGCAATGGGATAATTTTGAAGCCAAATCAAACCGGAACGGTTACTGAAACACTCCAGGTAGCAAAGTTGGCCAAAAAATTCGGCTGGAAAATTATTGTTTCTCATAGGTCTGGCGATACTTGCGATAATTTTATTTCCGATTTAGCCGCAGGAATTAAAGCTGACTTTATAAAAGCCGGCGCTCCAGCCCGAGGTGAAAGAGTAGCAAAATACAACCGTCTTCTGCGAATTGAAGGAGAATTAACTCTCCCTTAAAAGACACTTATGATATCTTGGATATGAAGCCCATCAGCTTTGAAAAAATTAAAAAAGCAGCCATTGCTTCTCTAAAAGAACCCGGTGGGCAGCGGAAACCTTTACCTAAAAAAGAATCTAATAAATTTTCCACTTTGTATGTTTTTCGTCACGCTGAAACCTATGACAATCATCGTCGGATTTTTTCCGGGAGAAGGCAGAGTCAATTAACAAAACAAGGAATTCAACAGGCGAAATTTCTTGCTCGAAAATTAAAAAATAAAAAAATTGATTTGTTTATTATCTCTCCATTAGTCCGTTGTCGACAGACCGTGAAACCAATTAAAGAGTATCACCCCAAAGCAAAACTCAAAGTGGAGAAACTTTTAACCGAAAGGGACTACGGAAAATTAACCGGAAAAAGCAAGATCAAGTTAATGCAAGAGAATTTCGAAAAAGCTGTGCTTTATCGCCGTTCCTATGAAGTTGCCCCACCAGGAGGCGAGAGTCTTCGGCAGGTTCAACAAAAAAGAGTTTTCCCTTTTTGTAAAAAACTTGAAAAAAAACTTAGCAAAGAGAAAATTAATGTGGCTATTTGTTGCACCAACAATACTATGCGTCTTATCAGAATGTATTTTGAAAATTTATCAATTGAAGGGATGCTAACTTTAGAAAATCCCTTCTGCGATTATGCTGCCTATGTAATAAAACATTGATTTTTTTGAAATAGATTGTTAAGATAAAAAATGGAGACAAAAATTAAAATATGGTCAAGTCAGAAAATAAAAACTTAATTATCGTGGTGCTGTTGGTGGTTTGTGGGATTTTGGCTGGTGGTTTGGTTTATACTCAATTCGCGCCAAAAGTTAAAGAAAATATTATTTCCAAAACTGAAGCAGTAAATCTTGCTTTAACTTATATCAATGAAAATCTTTTACCCGAAGGAATAGAAGCTACCTCAACCGGTGAGATTATAGACGATAAAGGTTTGTATAAGTTTCAAGTTGAAGTAGCTGGAAAAAAATTTTTCTCTTATATTACCAAAGACGGTAAAATTTTATTCCCCCAAGGGATAGATTTAGAAAAAGAAGTGGCAGCTTCCCCAATCAAGGAACAGAAAGAAAGTCCTAAAACTTGCCAAGATATTCCCAAAAGCGATAAGCCAGTTCTTGAGGCTTTTGTTGTAAGTTATTGTCCTTTTGGTACTCAGATGGAGAGAATTTTAAACGAGATTGTTAAGAATATTCCAGAGTTAGCTGACAATATAAGAATTAAATATATGGGTCAGATTCAGAATGGGAAGATAACCTCAATGCACGGAGAAAAAGAGGCAAAAGAAAATTTAAGACAGATTTGTTTAAGAGACGAGCAAAAAGACAAGTTTTTCAATTACCTTTCGTGTTTTCTTCGAGAAGGGAAATCCCAAGAATGTTTAGAAAAAGTTAGAGTAAACAAAGAAAAACTTTCTCAGTGTATGGAAGATAGCTCCCGCGGGATAGTTTATGCCAGAGAGGATTTTGAAAGCCAAAATAATTATGGAGTTACTGGTTCTCCAACCTTATATTTAAACGGAGAAAAAGTGAGTGAGTTTGATTTTGGAGGGAGAACAGCTGAGGCAGTTAAAAATTTGCTCTGCTGTGGATTTACTACTGAACCCGAATTTTGTTCAAAAGCTTTATCTAAAGAAAAAGCTGCCACCGGCTTCTCAGAAGATTATAACTCGGGTAACTCTTCTGGCGGAACTGGGGGGCGCAAATAATAATTTAATATGAAAGTTAAAGTTTATTCGACTCCAATATGTCCTTACTGTGTGGCTCTTAAGGAGTTTTTGAAAGAGCATAATATTGAGTTTGAAGAAATTGATGTCAGTCAAAATCAACAGGCAGCCAAGGAAATAGTTGAGAAGACTGGTCAGATGGGAGTGCCGGTGGTAGAGGTTGATGGGCAAGTGGTGGTTGGTTTCGACCGTGAGAAAATATCGAAGTTGTTAGGTATTAGAGAATAAAATGAAAAGTGAAAAATGAAAAATTACAATGAAAAATTAAAAATTTTAAATTTTAAATTTTAAACTTTAAACTTTAAACTGTAACTTTACACTTTCTACTTTACATTTTTCATTTAAATTTTTATGACAATAAAAATTGGGATAAACGGTTTTGGCCGGATTGGTCGGCCAACATTTAGAAGGATTTTAGATGAGCACCCCAAATTGGAAGTAGTGGCTATTAATGATCTGGCTTCCCCTGAAACCTTGGCTTATCTTTTAAAGTACGATTCTTTGTATGGAATTTATGATAGAAGAGTGAAATTCAAGAAAGATGAACTTTTACTTGATGGCACCACCGATGGGAAGAAAGTTAAAGTCTTTGCTGAAAAGGAGCCGGAAAAATTACCTTGGAGAGAGTTGGGGGTTGATATTGTTTTGGAATGCACCGGAGTTTTCAGAGATTTTAAGGGAGCAAAGAAGCATCTTGAAGCGGGGGCAAAAAAAGTGATAATCTCTGCTCCTTCTAAAAGCCCAGACAAAATTCCAACAGTTTTATTAGGCGTGAACGCTAGAGAGTTTGATCCAAAAAAATATGACATTGTTGATATGGGTTCTTGTACCACCAATTGTTTAGCCCCCGTGGCTAAAGTTTTACAAGAAGAGTTTGGCATTGTGAAAGGGTTTATGACCACCGTTCACAGTTATACTAATGATCAAAGAATATTAGATTTGTCCCATAAAGATCTGAGGAGAGCTAGAGCGGCTGCTTTGAACATTATTCCCACTACGACGGGAGCCACCCAAGCAGTTGAAAGGTGTTTGCCAGAATTAAAAGGGAAATTAGATGGTTTAGCTTTGCGAGTGCCAACTCCAACTGTTTCCGTTGTTGATTTTGTGGCTCAGATAGAAAAAGAAACTACGGCTGAAGAGATAAACTATGTTTTAAGAAAAGCCTCCCAAAGAGAGGAACTTCGAGGAATTTTAGGAGTGGAAGATGCTCCTTTAGTCTCTTCTGATTATAAAGGGAATTCTTACTCAGCCATTGTTGATGCATTATCCACTCAAGCTCAAGGTAATCTAATTAAGGTGTTAGTTTGGTATGATAACGAATTTGGCTACGCTTGCAGATTGGCCGAATTTGCCGAATACCTCGCCAAGGAACTTCACTAAGAGCCAAAAATTTTTAACTCATCCACGATCGTGGTTCAGTTAAGTAATAAAAGACCTTATTTTTTTGTTTTTATTTTGCCTCCGATCGTTGTTTAGTTAAGTTGTTTAGTTGAGTTTAAGAATTTGAGAACTATTATTAATCTGTTTTTAACTCATAATCTGTTTTTAACTCATCCACGATCGTGGTTTAGTTAAGTTTGAAAGCGATAAAAATTATGAGAAAGAAATCTATTAAAAAAATTGTTTCTAAAATCAGTGAAGGAATGTTTGACAAAGTGCTCGATTTGGTTTTGTTTGGAGTTTATTATTCTGCAGAGATGAGCCCATTTAGCGGAGGTAGCTTATATCAAAGATTTTCTCGGATTGAAAGAGATTTTGGCAAATTAAATTCTGGAACTTTAAAAAGAGCTCTCCAAAGAGCTCAACAAAAAGGATGGTTAAATGCCAAATTGGAAGTTACTCCAAGGGGTCAGAAAAGATTGGAGGAAATTTTACCAAAATATGAAAAAGCAGCAAAGTGGAATGGAAATTGGTATATCGTAGGTTATGACATCCCCGAGAGCAAGAGATATCTACGGGATATTTTAAGAGATAATTTGGAAAAATTGGGATTTGGGCAATATCACAAGAGTCTCTACATTTCTCCCTTTAATTTTTTAGGGGATATTGAAAAAATTGTGAAACAATACCGTCTTTCAAGCTATGTTTTGTTAGCGGTCTCTAATAAATTAGGGAGGGAACCATCGAAAGAGTTGGCCGAAAGAATTTGGAAATTAAGAGAGCTGAATGATGAATATAAAGAATATATCAGAAAAGTAAAGTCAAAAAAGCTTACCAAACAACAAGCTATTTTTAAATATTTGGTGATTTTGAACCGAGACCCTAAGCTTCCCCAAGACCTTTTGCCCGAGGATTGGAAAGGGGAACAAGCCCGCCGAATTTATAAGAAACTTGCTTTTTGGAAAAGATTCCCCACAGAAGTAGAAATCATATAAAGGAAGGAATCATATAAGAAAGAAATATGTAAAAGAAAAAAATAATAGAATACTATTTAACTTAAATTACCCACGATCGTGGATGAATTAAGTTGGGTTTTTAGTTAACATTTTGTTTTGCATGAATTTTTTGTTTTAGGTATAATGAAAGTATAATGAAAAATTAGGTATAATGAAGAATATGAAACTTTTGGGGTTTGAAGAAACAAAAAAATTGTTGGGTCGCTATAAAATTCCTTTAGTCAGGAGTAAACTGGTTAACACAAAAAAAGAGGCTAAAGAGGCGGCTCAAAAATTTGGCTACCCGGTTGTTTTAAAAATTTCCTCTCCTGAAGTTTTACACCGAACTGAAAAAGGATTAGTAAGGGTGGGAATTGGAAGGGAAAGAGATTTAGAAAAAGCTTTCGATGAAATTTCAAGAGCTTGTAAAAGAATAAAAATTGAGGGAATTTTAATCCAAAAAACAGCCAAGGGGATTGAGATAGCTTGCGGAATGAAACGAGATGTAAGTTTTGGGCCGGTTTTGATGTTTGGGTTGGGTGGGGTTTTTATTGAGGTTTTGAAAGATGTTAGTTTTGCTATTACGCCTCTAACTAGAAAAGAGGCAATTGGGATGATCAAAGGAATTAAAGGCTACAAAATATTAAAAGGTTATCGAGGGAAAACTCCAGTAATTTTTTCTGAATTGACAAAATTGTTAACTCAACTTTCAAAACTTTCAATTAAACACCCTGAAATAAAAGAAATTGATTTCAATCCAGTTTTTGTTAATAAAAAAAAGGTTCAAGTCGCTGATTTTAAATTTTTGGTATGAGAAGTCTTCAGCCATTTTTTAATCCTAAATCTGTGGCTTTAATTGGGGCAACAGATAGACCGGGTTCGGTTGGTTTGGGGATTTGTAAGAATTTACTTGAAGGGAAATCGCGAAGGAAAATTTTTTTTGTTAATCCTTACAAAAAGAAAGTTTTGGAAAGAAAGACTTATCCAAAGATTACCGAAATTGGAGAAAAAATCGATTTGGCAATAGTGGTAGTGCCTGCTTTTGTGGTGCCAAAAGTAATTTCTGATTGTGCTCAAAAAAAAGTTGGAGGAGTGATAATTATTTCTTCAGGTTTTGCTGAGATTGACAGAGAGGGAGTAAAAAGACAAAAAGAAATTGCAGAGATTTTGAAAAAAGCCAACATCCCGCTATTGGGGCCAAACTGCCTCGGAATACTTCGACCCACCTCAAAATTAAATGCTTCTTTTAGTCCGGCCATGCCAAAAGCGGGAGAGGTTGCTTTTATTTCTCAGTCAGGCGCCTTGCTTGACTCGATGATTGATAAAGCATTATTGGACGATTATGGATTTTCTGCTTTGATTTCTTATGGAAACGAAGCTGATTTGGGAGTTTGCGATTTTTTAAAATTTCTAAAAAAAGATAAAAAAACAAAAGCTATTGCTTTGTATATAGAAGGACTGAAGAACGGCAGAGAGTTCATAGAAATTGCCCGAGAAACTGCAAAAGAAAAACCAATTGTTGCTTTGAAGGGTGGAAAAACATCTTTAGGACAGATGGCAGTAACTTCCCACACCGCCTCTTTGGCAGGGAGTCCAGAGATTTATTCGGCTGCCTTCAAAAAAGCAGGAATTTTTGAGGTTGAAACAGTTGGAGACCTTCTTGGTGTAAGTTTAGCTCTAGCTTGGAGTTCTTGTTGTTCGAACGCCATAGGAGTTATCACTAACGGAGGGGCGGCTGGAATTTTAATGGCTGATTGGTGCGAAAGGTATGGTCTCCATTTACCTAAACTTTCTAAAAAAACTTTGAGAAAATTTGAAAATTCTCCAATAATGAATCCGGCTTTTTCTCGACAGAACCCTTTAGATATTGTTGGGGATGCTTTAAGCATCAGATACAAATTTGCTTTAGAGACAATGCTGGAACAAAAAAATATTCAAGGGCTTATTGTTGTTGAGACACTCCAGATAATGACTGAGGTTGAAAAAAACGCCAGAGTAATAATTGAAGCCAAAAGGAAATGGCCCAAAAAGCCAATTATCTGTTGTTTTTTGGGTGGAAAATTTACAGAGGCAGGAGTTAAAATTTTAAGGAGAAATTTGATTCCCTGTTATACTGAGCTTAGAGAAGCCGCTTTAGCAATGAAAGCTTTAATCTGGCGAGAAAATTTTTTAAAATAGAATTAAATATGAAACAAGAAAAAGGTTTTACTTTAATAGAACTTTTAGTGGTAATAGCCATCATTGGGGTTTTAACTGGGGTGGTGGTACTCACTTCAATAAAAGGAGCAGCTCAATCAAGAGATGCCAGGAGGGTCCAAGAGCTCTACCAGATTGCAAATGCTTTACAGCAATACTATACTGTTTATGGTCAATATCCAGACAAT
Organism: bacterium; assembly: GCA_021162885.1. GTDB lineage: Bacteria > Patescibacteriota > Minisyncoccia > Minisyncoccales > CG1-02-41-26 > JAGGXV01. The sequence continues at coordinate 15,156 of JAGGXV010000019.1, forward strand.
ACTGACACGGGAGACGTTGGTTGTTGGTCGAATTGGGATGCTGGCAATGAAGTGAATGGTCCCGATGATCCTTTTATTAAACCTTTGATTGATGAAGGATTTTTAAGCATCGTCCCAAAAGAATGGACAAATATCCGAGATGGTTGGGATTCCCAATGCACCTATCGCTATATGCGAGTTCAAAATCCTTGTGGTGGTTGCACTGGTTGGTATGCGGTTTTATATGCCGCCTGTGAAACTAATAAATGTCCAGTACAGGAACGGCCTGAATGTTGTACCAGCGGGGGAGAAGGAGCTGGAGACAACGATCCCTACGACATAGCAATTTTTCTGAAAGAATAATAAAGAAGGACAATAAAACAATAAATAAGCACAAGGAAGAGAACATTGGATAAAATTGCATAAAAATAATAATTGCATTGTAATATAAATAACACGATCGTTATATAGTTATTACTATGCTATGAAAAAGAG
>JAGGXV010000014.1 GCA_021162885.1 bacterium
AAATTACAGATAGCCAAAGCAATGGAAATTGCCAAAAATGACCCTCAAATTCAACAATTAATGAAAGATTACGGGGTGGAGATTAAAGAAGTAAAACTGCAGGACGGCAAAGCGTATGTTCTGCTTGCTTTACCTGAAGAAAAACTGCCCTCTGAATTAGAAAAAAGTGCTCTCGGAAGCGAAGAAACTGACATGCGCGGACCCGGACAAATGTTTATGGCCTATCAAAATCCTGAAACAGGCGAAATAATAGAGTTTTCTGGCTCAGTAGCTGAGATAGATATTAAAGCAGCTAAAGTTACAAATTTAAAACAAGTCGGAATCGTTGAGTCTATTGGAAGAGAAGGTCCGGCAACAGGTAAATATACAGGTGAACTTAAAAAGATTGAAACAATAAAAGTTAATATTGCTCCCTTAACAGATGAAGAAAAAGCCAGAGCAATTGAAATTGCCAAATCAGACCCAAAGATTCAAGAAATGATTCCTGATTTAGAGAAAAGAGAAATAATTGTCAAACCTTTGCCTCCTCTTAAACTCCGCTTGGATGAAGATCCTGATAACGGAATGGAGGTCACTTCTGCTGACCCAAACGAACAAAAAAGAGCCAATGTGATTTTCAAATCCGATGAAATGCAGGACATAATTACGGTTAATCTGACCACCAACAAAGTAGAGGGAGCGGTCTCGTACTCAACAAGCAGAATTGAGAAGCCTCAATCTGAATATCCTGTCCCAATTAAACCTCGTCCTATTAAGCCCAAGTTTTATCTTGAGCCAGATGGAATCAGAACATCTCTACCTGATGAAGGTCAGATAAGGATTCCTGACGACAAAGAAATTTTTGGCAAGATGTTGGAGAAAATTGCTCAAAAAAACGATGAATTAAAACAGATACTGGGAGACAATGATTACGAGATTTTGGATGTCATCAAGTCAAAGCCAATAGTTGAAAAGACCGAAACCAGCGAGACAATAAGAGTAGAAACCGCCACGGTAGTTTTAGAAAAAGAAAGCACAGGAGAGAATTACTGGATTACTATTGATTTAGGAACCAACACGATAAAATCAATAAAGAGTGAGTAATTTTTCTTTCAGACAGAAGGTTGATAAACTGCCAAAAAAGATAATAAAAGCAACCCTCTCGGGTTGTTTTTATTCAAAGGAAAAATCTTAAAAACTTTTTCCGCTCACAAGAATTTTTTAGAGGCAGCCGGGGCGTCCGTCCCGTCTGAAAATCAAGAAAGTTTAAATTTGGCTGATAAAGATAAGTTCGTATCCCAATCTATGGCTCCAGGGGCAGGATTCGAACCTGCACTCTCACCGGTTAACAGCCGGGGGTTTTACCGTTAAACTACCCTGGAATGAGAGGAATTAATTATACCACTAACCTAGTAATCTTTCAATTTTTTCAGGGTGCGGAGTTTGCGGATTCTCTCCAAGGCCTTGGCTTGGATTTGGCGAATTCTTTCACGGGTCACGCCGAATTCCTTGCCTACCTCCTCCAAAGTGTGGGTGATACCATCTTCCAAGCCAAATCTCATGGCTAAAATCTTTCTTTCTCGCGAAGTTAACTCGGAAGAAATTTCTGCCAACCTTTTTTTCAAGAGATTGCGAGCCGCTTCCAAATTAGGAGGAGGAGTTTTTTCATCTTCAATAAATTCAGCTAAAATGCTGTCTTTCTCATCCTCGCCAACCGGAGTTTCCAAAGAAACAATCCTTTGTTTTATTTTCATTATCTGATGGATTTTATCAACCTCAAGGCCCATTTCAGCAGCAATCTCTTCGGGCAAAGGATTTCTACCTAAGGTTTGCAAGAGTCGCTTTCTGACTTTCTCGTATTTGGTGATGGTCTCAACCATATGGACGGGAATACGAATTGTTCTTGATTGGTCAGCTAAAGCACGAGTAATGGCCTGGCAAATCCACCAAGTAGCATAAGTAGAAAATTTGTAACCCTTTCGCCAATCAAACTTTTCCACAGCTCGAAAAAGCCCTAAATTTCCTTCTTGAATTAAATCAAGCAAAGTTAAATTTGAAGACCTACCAATATATTTTTTGGCAATGGAAACAACCAATCTTAGATTGGCTTGAGTCAATTTTTTCTTGGCCTCCTCATCTCCTTTTTCAATTCGTTTGGCAAGTTCTTTTTCTTCCCGGGCAGTAATCATAGGAATTCTACCGATTTCTTTCAAATACATCTGGATGGAATCAATCTTCATCTGAGGAATTACTTCTTCCAATTCTGTCTTCTTAGGTTTTTCAGTCAAAAATCCCTTGCGAGCCCGAATTTCAATTCCTCTCTCTTCCAATCTGTCGTAGAGTTTTTCCAAACCAGGAATATCTTTTTCAATCTCGGGAAAGAAATACAAAATTTCTCCAGTACTAACAAAGCCACGACTCTCACCTTTTTTCAGGAGGGCCTGAATTTTCTCTTCAGGAAAAATCTCAATTTTCTTTCTCTTCGTGGTTCTTTTTTTCTTTTTAACCACTTTTCGTGGCTTAGCTTTTCTGGACCTAGTTTCCCGGGATTTGGCTGACTTTTTTGATTTTTTAGACTTTTTCTTTGACATTTAATTTTTTAGCTAATTGATTGAATTTTTCCATTAAACTTTTGACTTTTTTACTATCTTTTTCCTCCTCAGCAGATTGAATGGCCCGGGAAATCTCGGTTAATTCCTCTCTGGCTCGAAGTTCATTTAATTGTCTCAAGCAAAGTTTAATTTCTTGAGCGGGGTCAGTAATTTCTTCAATCTCGGCTCGCAAGAAGCAAGTATCTAAAATCTCTTTTATTTCTTTATCTCCCTTTTCTAACTTTTGAAGAATTTTTGCCATTTTCTCTTCTTCCATTACTTTTTCCTTTTTTAGAGCGGCTAAAATTACTTTCAACTGAGGACGAAAAATAGGAAGCGAATTTTCCTCAATCAACTCTAAGTTTTGGGGAGATTTCAAAATCAGAGAAAGAATTCTCTCTTGCAATATCTCTTCTCGTGATTTCTCTTTTTTGGCTGAAGGTGGCTGGATTTTTTCTTCTTCAACTTTAGCATCTCCTTCCTCCCGAGTGGTGGGTGGGTTGTAGTCTTTTTTGGCGATTTTCTTTAACTCCTCAGCAATGGCTTCTTCAGGCACGGCCAGGAGTTTTGATAATTTCTGAATCCAATGGGCTTGTAAAATTTTGTTGGGAATTTGTTTAATTTTTGGCAAAAGAATTTTTGAAATTTGCTTTTTTCCCTGACTGGTCGTTTTATCAAATTTGTCAATAGCACTTTCAAAATAAAAGCCGATTATTTCTTTGGCTTTAGCTACCAGGTCTTTCCATTTCTCAACATTTTTGGTAATAATATCGGCCGGGTCAGTATCTTTGGGCATCCTAATTACCCTAACCTCAAAATCCTGTTCCTGAGCCAAGTCAATTCCTCTTTTGGTTGCTAAATCGCCAGCCACATCCATATCAAAAGCAGTCAAAAGATTTGAAGTGTAGCGTTTCAGTATCTTTAATTGCTGAAAGGTTAAAGCCGTGCCGCTGGTAGCAATGCTATTTTCATAGCCGGCCTGATGGGCTAAGATAACATCTATATAACCTTCAGTTAAAATGCAAGCGTCTTTTTCCCTGATAGCCACCTTGGCAAAGTTTAAACCATACAAAACCCGGCTTTTATCATAAATTAAGGTGTTTGGGGTGTTGATGTATTTGGCTAATTCTTCTGACTGGGTTTTTTTAAAAACTCGACCACCAAACCCAATAACCTGGGAATTCAAGTCAAAAATAGGAAAAATTATTCTACCTCGAAACCGATCATAAGGGGTTGATGATTTTTCTGATTCAATGGCTAAACCAGCCCGGACAATTTCTTCCCTCTGATAACCTTTGCCAACCAAAAAATCAGAAAGAGCTCGCCACTTATCGGGCGAGTAACCCAAACGCCATTTTTTAATTGATTTTTCTTGCAATCCCCTTTTTAAAAGATAATCTTTGGCCTTTTTGCCTGCCGAACTTCCCTCCAATTGCTTTTCAAAAAAACGACAGGCCAATTCAGAGATTTCATAAAGCCGCTGTCTCTGAGTTTTTAGCTCTGGACGGTAGGGCTTCAATTCCACTCCAGCTCGGCGAGCTAAAATTCTCAAAGCATCCCCAAATTCTACCCCTTCAATTTGCATGATAAACTTGAATACATCACCTCCAGCGCCACATCCAAAACATCGCCAAATCTGACGCGCTGGCGAAACAAAAAAAGAGGGTTTTTTTTCCGAATGAAAAGGGCACAAAGCCCGATAATTTGCCCCAGTTTTTTGAAGTTTAAGATAGCTTCCAACAACCTCAACAATATCCAGTTTTGATTTAATTTCTTCAATAGGAGAAGAACTCATGCTTGAAAATGAAATATGTATGGTTAACTTAGTGGGTGGTGGGTGGGTTGGAGTCCTTAATTTGCATTGGATAATAATTTACTTGATTTGATAACCTGTTATATTGTATATTGCTTATTTTAACACTTTTTTCTCAAAAGAGCAACCGAAGGTTGACATAATCTTTTAGAGATATACAATAGAAAATATATGAAAATTTTATTTTTATACGATTTTCCTTTATGGGGTTCGGGTTCTGGAACTTATCTCAGAAATTTAATTCAAGAATTACTAAAGCTTAATTATAGAATAGGAATTGTTTGCCCTGAAGAACGCCGATTTTTAGAAGATAAAATAAAACAATACCCAGCCACTCTCCCCCAAATCCCTGTTTTTGTCGGTCATCCAGAATTAAAAGGAGCTAAAAGATACTCAGAATTATCAAATAGAGAAATTACAGAAATTTATAAATCATTTCTGGATACCACCTTAGAAGCGGTGGCAAATTTTGAACCCGATCTGATTCATGTTAATCATCTGTCTCTAATTAGCTGGGTAGCCCGATACATAAAAGCCTTGGAAAATATTAAATACATTATCACTACTCATGGTAGCTGTCTTTCTAACATCCTCAACAATAAAAAATATTTTTCCTTATGTGAAGATGCAGTCAGAAATGCTCGAGCCATAACCACGGTCAGCGGAAACACAAGAAGTAGATTTTTAAGAGCTTTTGGTCGTTCTTTCGCCAAAAATTTTTATATCATCCCCGGAGGAGTTAACATGAAACTTTTTCCTCGTCAGTTGGATACTTCATTGTTGGATAAAAAATACAAATTAAAAAATAAAAAAGTAGTTCTTTTTTGCGGCCGTTTAAGTTCGGAGAAAGGAGCGAGATATCTTATTAAAGCGGCAAAAGACATTGAGGGTGAAATTTTTATTATCGGCGGAGGGCCCGAAGAACAACACCTTTCTCAGTTAATTCTCCAAAAGAAATTAAACAATGTTCATTTAATAGGTTACGTGCCTCATGAGGAATTAATTGAATTCTATTATCGCGCTGATATTTTTGTTGCTCCTTCAGTGGTAGAAGAGGCCCTAGGATTGACAATTTTAGAAGCAATGGCTTCCAAAACTCCGGTAATTGCAACAAGAAAAGGAGGTATTCCTATGTTAATCAAACCTGGAGCCAATGGAGTTTTTGTCAAACCAAGAAATTCCAAAAAAATTGCTGAAGCCTGCAATAAACTTTTAGGAGATGACAAATTAAGAGAAAAAATGGGAGAGATGGCTCGAAAAACGGTTGAAGAAAAATTCACTTGGGGAAAAACCGCCCAAAAATTTCACCGCCTTTACAAAAAAATAGGCAGGAACGGCAAAAACGGCAGAAGGTAAAAGAACAGAAATTTTCTCTTCGGTTTTTAAATTCTTATAAACGTATTGAAGAAGGTCAAAAAAGGGGTAAGTATTTATCCTCTTTTTGTTTGAAAAATTTGTGATAAAATAAGATAAATGTATGACCATAGTAATTTTAGGCGGTGGAATTAGTAAAGAAGGAAAACTTCCAAAAAGAACAAAGATTGTATTAAATAAAGCTTGCGAAATCTCTAAGAAATATAAAGATCCAACCTTTTTAGTGTGCGGCAGATATAGCTTTCTTTATCCAAAAGACAAACTTCCAAAAACAACAGAAAGCAGAGCAATGAAAGAATATCTATCTCAGTTTGGAGTTCCAAAGAGAAAAATATATATTGAAAACAAATCAAAAGACACCATCGGAAACGCCTATTACGCCAAAAAACTCTACTTTTTGCCCAGAAAAGAAAGGAAAGGTGTAATCGTAACTTCCGAGTTTCGTTTAGAGCGAGTGAAATTTATTTTTAAGAAAATTTTTGGAAAAAATTATCAACTTAAATTTGTCACTGTTCCATTGTCTTTCCGAAATAAAAAAAGGAGAAAAATAACAGAAAGACAAAAAATGCTTTTGAAAAAGACAAAAGAAATTCTAAATAAAATGAAACCGGGAGACCATAATTTTTTAAGGGGGAAATTGTATAAATTAAAATATTACAAAGAAAAAAGACCTGATTGGGTGATAAAATTTACCACAGAAGGAAAATAAATTAAATAATATGAAATAAGAAATATGAAAATTCTTTTTTTATCCCCTCTCACAAGAAAAATTACTCCAAAAATTACTGCTGCTAGACCCCGAGTAATTTTTGATTTAATCTCTGGCCTTAAAAAAAGAGGGCATAAAATAACAGTAATAGGCACTGAAGACAGCAAAATTCCGGGCGTGAAGATAATTCCCGTAATTCCAAAAAGTTTTTATCATTTAGCATTTGAAAATCCTTTTTATGCCCATACCTCCTTTTTAACACGCCTCAGCAAAACATTTGAAAAGATAGCAGGTAAATTTGATGTAATTCATAATCATTGCTATCCTGAATTCTTTCCACTTTTGGTTTCTGAAAATATAAAAAAACCAATTCTCACCACAATCCACGCCCAAATGACAAAAGAGTTAGACAGCGCCCTTTCTCTATTCAACAATCAAAAGAATGTATTCTTCGTCGCTATCTCTAATGCGGAAAAAAAACTAGCAAAGAAGACAAAAATTTATAAAGTAATCCACAATGGCGTAGATACAAATTTATACAAGTTTTCTCCAAAAAAGGAAGATTACCTTTTATGGATTGGAAGATTAAGTAAAGCAAAAGACAAGAATGGAAATTTTATGGACCCGAAAGGAATAAAGTGGGCAATAAAATTAGCACGAGCGACAGGGGCTAAAATTTTATTAAGCGGGAATGTAGAAGACATAGAGTTTTTTAACCAGGAAGTAAAACCTTATCTTTCAGATAAAATAAAATGGGTAGGAGAAATTTCTTTTGAGCAACCTTTATCAAAAAAAGAAGTAGCAAGATTAATGCGGAAAGCAAAAGCGTTTTTAATGACGATTAACTGGGAGGAACCTTTTGGTTTGGTGATGGCCGAAGCTCAATCTTGCGGAACCCCGGTAATTGGTTTCAAAAAAGGTTCTGTGCCAGAGCTTGTAAATGATGGAAAGACAGGTTTTGTAGTAGATCCAAAAGAAGGAATCCAAGGATTAAAAAGGGCTTTTAAAAAAATAGATGTAATCAAGCCGGAAGACTGCAGAGAATATATTGTGAAAAATTTCAGTTTAGAAAAAATGGTTGAAAATTACGAAAAAACTTATCAAGAAATAATAACAAAAAAATAATTTTATGAAGATTGCCTTATTTGCCACCAATTTTTATCCAACTCCCCCAACCAAAGAAAAGAAAATTTATGCTCCTCTCTGGATTACTTATTATTTGGCAAAGGGGTTAGCGAAAAAGGGACACCAGATCTTCTTATTTGCCTCCTCTGATTCAAAAGTTAATATCAAAAATGTTAGATTGATTTCTAATAATCTTCCTTCTTTAAGAAAAAATAAAACTTTGTTTTCTTTTTATCAAAACCTAAGCGAAAGCTGGAAAGAAATTATCCGGGAGAATTACGAACTTTTCTTGATATCAAAATTATATCAAATGGCCCAAGAGAAAAAATTTGATATTATCCAGTTCCATTCAAAACCAAGAGTCTTGTATATGGCTCAATTAGTTAACACACCAACGTGTTTTACTCTTCATGACCCTTTAAATTATCCCATCGGAACAAAAGTTTTAAAGTTGATTTATAACACTTTTGAAAAAAATAAAGTAAATAATGTTTATTTCATTAGTATATCCAATGCTCAAAGGAAACCTCTTCCAACTCTTAACTACGCAAGCACGATTTATCACGGGATAGATATTAAAAAATTCTCCTTTAGCAATAAAAGAGGAGATTATTTAGCTTTTGCGGGCAGGATACTTCCGCGCAAAGGAGTCCATTTGGCTGTTCAAATTGCTAAATTAACTGGGAAAAAGTTAAAAATTGCAGGAGAAATCCCTTCCGACAATCTTTCTTACTGGAACCGCGAAATAAAACCTTATTTATCCAAACAAATTACTTACGAGGGAATGCTTACACAAAAACAAATGGTTTCTTTTTACCAAAAAGCAGAGGCTTTTTTAATGCCTATTTTGTGGGAAGAGCCGTTTGGGTTGGTAATGATAGAAGCAATGGCTTGCGGAACTCCAGTTATTGCCTTTAAGAAAGGGTCAGTGCCCGAGATTGTCAAAAACAAAAAAACTGGTTTTGTAGTCAAAAACCTTAAAGAGATGGTGCAAGCAGTAAGAAAAATAGATACAATAAAAAGGATAGATTGTCGGAAATGGGTGGAGGAAAATTTTCCTTTAGAGAAAATGGTTGCTGATTACGAGAAGGTTTACTATAAAATTTTAGGCAAAAAATATGGAGAAATTTAGAACAATCCCGAAAGCCAAAGAGAAAATTGAACATCTCCTTAAAACTTTAGAACTTACTCCCGAAAAAAAAGTAGAAGAATTTATAAAAGAAAGAAAGCATTTTTTCTCAACAAAATGTTTGACCAAAAAAGGGAAAGAGGTATTTATCAAAACGGTATTGGAAAACAAACCCCATTTTTTTGAAAGTTTAAAAAGAGAAGGAAAGCTCCTCAAATTTTTTGCCAAAAACAAAACTCTTTCAGAAAAAATAAAAACGCCCAAATTCTTAAAAGGAGCTCTTTCCGTTTCTTTCCCTTGGTTTTTACATCAATTTGCACCGGGCCAGAGATTGGGAGAGTTTTACGATTTAGAAGTAAAATCAAAAAAATATATAAAACTTCTAACTGAAAATTTGCTTACGATTCAAGGCCTTTCGCCCTATTATAAAAGAAAAATAAAATCAGAAATAAAACTTGCTGACATAGGTTGCTGGAAATATAAAAAGATTTTGAAAAGGCATCAAAGAGAAAGTCCGAAATTAAAAAGGGCGGTGGATTTCCAGAAAGTTGAAAAATTTTTTGAAGAAAATTATCAATATCTCCAAAAAGCGCCAATTGTTTTAACTCACGGGGATTTTACTTTTAGCAACCATATTGTTAAAGGAAACCAGATTTGGCTTACTGACTGGGAATGGGTAAGATTTGATAACTTTTGCGTTGACATATCGCATCTCTGGATTCAATCCTGGCGCTATCCAACGTGGCAAAGACTTCTCCTTAAAACTTATCTGCAAGAACTCAACGGAAATTTAAAAAGAATATTCAGAGAAACTTTTAAATTAATGGCTATTATTCAAGCCCTTAACGAACTCCGTTGGAATGTTGAAATTTGTCCTAAAAAGTACAAAAAAAACGCTACAAAGTTTTGCTTAAATACTATCAAAAAGGTCTTAAATAAAAAAATTTCGCTTTAATAAAAAATGAAAATTGCCCAAGTAGCCCCTATTTGGACCTCTGTGCCTCCAAAAAAATACGGAGGAACAGAAAGGATTGTCCATTTTCTTACTGAAGAACTTGTTAGAAGAGGCCATCAGGTCACTCTTTTTGCTTCCGGAGATTCCAAAACTAAAGCCCGACTCGTTTCAGTTTGGCCAAGGGCTTTAATAAAAGAAAAACTCTACGGCAAACCAATCCCTTGGAGCAATTGTGTCTTTCCCCTTTTGAATTTAGCCAGAGCCTTTAAAGAGGCTGATAAATTTGACATACTTCATTTCCACGAAAACAGCGTTTGTCTTTCAAATTTTTTTATTTCTTTAATTAAAACCCCTGCACTTATTACTTTACATGACCCAGCTCCTGACAACCAAGCAAAAGACCGAAAGGCAGCCTTTATGACTTATAAAAATCACAATTATGTGAGTTTGAGTTTGTCTCACCAACAACTATGGAAAAAATTTGCTAATCTCCACTTTGTAGCAAATGTTTACAATGGGATAGATTTAGAACCATTGAAATTTAAAAAAAAGAAAAAAGATTACCTGGTTTGGTTAGGTAGGTCTTCTAAAAACAAGGGGGCAAAAGAAGCAATTCAAGTAGCCAAAAAGGTAAAGAAAAAATTGATTTTAGCAGGCAGAATAGATAAAAACAGTCCCACCTCTTTAAGGTATTTCGAAGAAGAAATAAAACCCCGTTTGGGAGGAAATATAAAATATATTGGTGAAGTAGGCAAAAAAGAAAAATCAAAAATTTTAGGAGAAGCACAAGCTTTACTCTTTCCAATTCTTTGGGAAGAACCCTTCGGACTTGTAGTAATTGAAGCAATGGCTTGCGGAACGCCAGTGATTGCTTTTGATAGAGGATCAATGAAAGAACTTATAAAAGATGGCAAAACCGGCTTTCTAGTAAAAAACATTGATGAAATGGCAGAGGCAATTAAAAAAATTGATTTAATAAAACCTCAAGATTGCAGAAAATGGGTGGAAGAAAAATTTTCAATAAAGAGAATGACAAACGATTATGAGAAAGTTTATAAAAAAATTTTAGCAACCAAAAACAAATGAAAAAAAGAAGAAAGAAAAAATTAAAAATAGCCATTTTTTGTACTGCTGAATTTGCCACTCCTCCTTCTCCAAAAATGAAAGATATTTACGCCCCTCTTTGGCTAACTCATTATTTAACCGAAGGGTTAGTCAAGAGAGGACACGATGTCACTTTATTCGCCTCTTCTGACTCAAAAACTAAAGCAAAACTTATTTCAAATGGTTTAATTTCTTTAAACCAGAACAAAAAATTCAAACCTTTTTATCAGCAAGTTACAAAAATAAAAAGAAAAAATTTTTTACTAAAAAAAGCGATAAGAAACAAAACAATTTTAGTTTACGACGTTCTTTTGCTTTCAAAGCTTTATCAAACGGCTCTTAAAAGAAAATTTGACATAATTTATATAGGCAAAATAGGTCATCGGGCTCTGCCCTTCGCTGCCCTTTGCCCAACTCCAACCGTTTTTACTCAACATAGCCCTTTAAACAAATTTAGCATTTTAGTTTTAAAAGAATATAAAAAAAGATATCCTCAACTTCACTTTGTTGCTTTAACAAAATCTCATGCCAGTCCCGCTCCCGCACTTTTTACAACCATTATTAACAACGGTATCAACTTGAAACAATTTAAATTCAATCCTAAACCCAAAAACTATCTTTTGGTTACTGGAAGATTAGACCCGGAGAAAGGAATTTCTGAAGCAATAAAAATTGCCAGGATAGTCAAAGAAAAACTTCTAATTGTGGGGCGGAAAATAGAAAATAATTACTGGAACAAAAAAATAAAACCCTATTTAGACAACAAGACAATAAAATATGAAGGATTTGTACCCTACTATAAAATTCCAAAATATTATCAAAATGCCCGAGCCCTTCTTTTCCCTGTCCAATGGGAAGAACCTTTTGGCCTTGTAATGATAGAGGCAATGGCTTGCGGAACTCCGGTTGTCGCCTTTGATAGAGGTTCAGTAAGAGAGGTTATAAAAGATGGTAAAACCGGCTTTATTGTTAAACCATTTGACAAGAAGAAACGGACAAATCTCCGAGGGTTTGTCGCAGCCATCAAAAAAATAGATAAAATCAAAAGAGAGGACTGCCGAAAATGGGTGGAAGAAAATTTTTCTTTAGAGAAAATGGTGGCCAACTACGAAAAACTCTTTTATAAAATCTTAAAAAAATGACCGTTTTTTGTGCTTTACGGCCATAGAATTTATTTCCGCGAGAAATTACTCGCTTTTTTTATTTGACTGTTGGGGATATAGTGTAAAGTCCCATTTTCATCTTCTATTACTGTCCTTCTTAAATTGAAATCTTTAACTTTTCCTCGAGAACCAGCAATTTCAATCTCCTCCCCTACCCGGTACTGATCTTCCAAAAGAATGAAAAGCCCGGATAAATAATCTTGGATTAAACTCCGAGCCCCCAAACCCAAAGCCAAACCTGTCACTCCAATTCCAGCCAAAAGTGGACCTATTTCTACCCCAAACTCTGGCAAAACCGTAACAATAGCAACTATCCAAATTATGGTTTTCAAAATTGAATAAGAAACTTTTTCCAAAGTTCCCAATCTTTTTTCTTCTAATTGGATATTCTTAACCTTCCCAATCTTGAACCCTTTTTTAATAAAATTCCTCAAGAATTTTGTAAGAAAAATCTTTACTATTTTAGTTAAAATGAAAGCAACTACTAAAATTCCCCCTACTTTAATTCCGTGAGAAAAAACCCAGGTTATTAAATTTTGTATAAAATTCTCTAAAGCCATAGATTTTGAAATTAATTAACGATTGTTTCCGACGTTTACGAATAGAACGGAGGGGACAGGACTCGAACCTGCAAGAGGATTTCTCCTCACAGCTTCTCCAGAGCTGCGGCTTACCAATTCGCCACACCCCTCCTTAAATTAAAATTAGTTATTAGAAATTTTATATATTCATCCCTCGGAGAGCTTTAATTCTTTCCTCAACTGGCGGGTGGGTCATAAATAACTTGGTAAACCAGTTTTTGGATTGTCTTCCCTTGAAAGGCGAAGAAATAAATAGATGAGCGGTTGAGTTGTTGGCAACTTTCATTGGGGTAGAGTCAACAGTAATTTTTTCCAAAGCACGGGCCAATCCTTCAGGATATCTTGTTAAAAGAGCACCTGAAGCATCGGCCAAAAATTCTCTTCTCCGAGAAATTGCTAAACGAATTAAAGTGGCAGCAATTGGCGCTAAAATTGCAGCTATCAATCCTAAAATCAAAAGAAGGACTCCTCCAGAATCTCTGGAATTTCTTCTTCCCAAGCCACCCCAAAAGCTTATTCTTAAAAAGAAATGAGAAACCAAAGCGACAATCCCAGCCAAAATAACAACAACTGTCCCCAAAAGCATGTCTTTGTTTTTGATATGGCTCAATTCGTGAGCTATAACACCTTCTAACTCTACCCTTTCCAACTTTTCCAAAAGTCCTCTCGTCACAGCAACTACCGCATGCTCCTCGTCTCGGCCGGTGGCAAAAGCGTTGGGTTGGGCTTCCTCTAAGATATAGATTTTTGGCAGGGGCAAGCCAGCCGCGATGCAAAGATTTTCAACAATTCTATAGAGTTCGGGATTATCCTCTTTTTTAATTGGCTGGGCGTGAGTCATTTTGAGAACAATCTTGTCTGAGTACCAGAAACTGAAAAAACTCATCAAAACACTGAAAATTACCGCAATTATCAAGATTATATAATTCCCCAATAAATAGCTGAAAAGCCAACCCAAGGTAATAATAAACAATACAAAAACCGTGATGAGCAACCATGTCTTACGAACATTTGACTCTGCCTGTGAATAGAGAGTGGACATAGAAAATTTTCAATTATCAATTATCAATTTTCAATTTTCAATGAATTTTCAATGAAACAATTTTCAATTAAAAACTGACTTTTGGCGCGGTTCTGGCAACAGATTCTTCAAGTTCGAACAGTTCCATTTTTTTGAAGCCGAACATTTTAGCTATCACATTTGAGGGAACACTTTCAATTTTAATGTTTAAATCCCGGACGTTGGTGTTGTAAAATCTCCTGGCCGCTTGGATTTTATCTTCGGTATCGCGAAGTTCTCTTTGTAATTCCAAAAAATTCTGGGAGGCTTTAAGGTCAGGATAGTTTTCAGCAACAGCAAAAAGAGATTTTAGAGTTTCCGTTAACATATTCTCGGCTTTTGCTTTCTCTTTCGTGTCCTTAGTCCCCATCGCCCGAGTTCTCGCTTCGGTGACTTTTTGAAAAACTTCTCTTTCATGAGTTGCGTATCCTTTAACCACCTCAACCAAATTGGGAATCAGATTATATCTCCTTTTTAATTGAACTTCAATGTCTGCCCAGGCCTCTCGGGCTCTATTTTTTCTTTTAACCAAACCATTGTAAGTGCCAGTCAACCAGAGAACAAAAACAAAAACTGCAGCTAATAAAATTATGTAAAAAGTTTGCATAGATTTTATCTTTTATTTCTTGACCTTTCTGATTGCCAAATACGAATTTACCGAAACTGATGTACGAATTTACGAATTGGCAGTTTCGGATACGAATCTATATATCTGGGCAAACGAATTACGAATAATCTATTCGTAATTCGTTTAAATTCGTAATTCGTAGGGTTACTTTGGTAACCCAGAAATTATCTTAGTAATTGTTGGGTGCTGGGTGGCAAATTTATAATTGAGAAGTTTCAAAATGGTTAAAAAATCAACAAGTTCTGATTTGAAAGTTTCGGGTCCGGTAAACACCTCTACTCCTTCGGCAATTAAATTTTTAAAATAATTTTCTAAAATTTCTTTTTTGCCCCTGTTTTTTAAATAATCAATAATTTTTTTAAACTCTCCCCTATCCAGCCAGATTCCCTGACATAAATTGCAAACATCAACTTTAACTCCAGAATCACCATAATTAATTTCGTAAAGGGGCATTGAGCAAGAAGGACAAAGTTTCTTTCCTTTTGAAATTTTAAATTTTGTTTCATCTTTCCACAAATCAATATCCAACCAGTTTAAATTTTTATCTTTCTCATCTTTCGCTTCTCTTAATTCATCCTTCTCAAACCAAAGCCCAAGGCAATTAGGACAATAGTCAACCTCTGTCTGATAGAAAATTGCCTTTTTTAATTCTGTTTTACAAAGGGGGCAATTCATAAATTTTCAATTTACAATTTACAATGAAATCCCAATTTTCAATGATTTAATTTTCAAACAAGAATAAAC
>JAGGXV010000009.1 GCA_021162885.1 bacterium
ATAGAATAGAGTTGCGTAAAAATTTTAAAAAGTTAAAGATCATCAAGCGCATTGCCCGCGAAGTTTGGCTTTAGTTCGGCTCGCGCAATCCATTTTTCGTCTTCGCGCGGAAAAGCTCTCTTTCCTGTGATGCTATGAATCTGGCTACAGAGGTTCGGACACCACGAAATGAGGGAAAGAATGTCACGCATTCTGCGGATAAAAGAAGTTGCAGAAGGCGCCGTTTATACGCTGTTATCGAAGTACAACAGCACCGATCAACGGATGGGCAGCGAGACTGTAACCGGACAAGAACCGGACAAGAATTTCCAAAGCAAATCGGCAGAGATGCTGAAGGCGGCTTTATGAATTATCAATCTCACAAACATAAGAAATTGGCATTAGTTGAATTATTTTTGCTTTCAGATTAGCAAGGGCAAATAATTTCTCTAATTTTTCTTTTAAATGTAAAAATAGTGTTGTCTTTCCTACCTGTTTCGGACCTCTAACTAAAATAGCCTGTTTTCTTTTTATCCATGGTTCCAGTTTTTTCTCTATTATTCTTGGATAATACTCCATAAATAATAGCATTATTTCCTGATATTTAAATTTTTCGATTTTCAATTTTCACAAGAAAAAAGTTAAGAGCAATTTCACCTAATGCGTGTTACCTTCCCTGAGCATAAGCGAGGAAGCCGGCGTCAGCCGATATGGATGGGCGAGGTGCAACCTTGGACGAAGCCCAAAAACTCAAAGTAGCGACAGCCTCTTATTTTTCAAGGTTAAATTGAATTTGACATAAGTTATTATGGAATTTTCATCAGAATTATACCATTTTTTTAACGCATTCTTTAATTCTTCTAAATTTTTACTTCCGCACAGTTTTGCTTCTGACTCCGTCAAATCTTTAACTCTTTTAATCTCAACTTTTTCAATTACAGCTTTTCCTATTCTCCTTTCAATATCCCCGTCAAATAAATTTAGCTTGTCAGATAAATATACTAAGACTTCTTGGCCTATCTTGAAATAGTGCTCACCCTCCAATATGGTAGCTGTTTTAGTCCCGCTAAGCAAAACTTCTTTATATGCACCTGAAAAATGAAATCCCAAAACTGCCATAATTATTGAATATTACCAATATTTAAAATTTTAAGCTGACGAGTGATTGAAACCAACATATTACAAATATGCGAAGTTTCCATAGGCGATTTGTGGATGAGACAAGCGAAGCGAAGTCGAACCGCTTAATCTTCTGTTAGCCGATCGTATGACGCAGACGATTTTGCTGATATTATTTTTTTCTGAATTTATTATAAGCCGAAATTACCAAACAAGATAAAAGCCACCATACAAGAATATCTATGAATAAACCATAATAATTCACCGAGATAGTTTTAGAAACTTTAGGAGAAATAAGAGTAATTCCTTCAGTTATTACTGTAAGAAAAACGAATGGTAATCCGTATTCTTCAATATACTGCCCGGGTTCCGGCAATATAAAAGATAGAGGATTTGAAATATGGAGATAAATTAGAGCGATATTTATTAAGACAAAAAGAATAAACACCACAACTTTCCATTTGTCTGGCTTGAGAAACCTCTTAATTGTTTCTTTGTCCATCGTGATTAGATTATATCATATCTTTAAATAAATTCCTATACAAAAATGTGCACGTCCCCAATTTCCCTTTCTCTTTCCATCTCGGTCTCCCATTTTTCTTGAATTTCTTGAAAATCACCTTCCTTAGGAGCAGGAACTAAATCAAAAAATATACCATAACCAGAATACATTCTATCGGAAGGATAAAAAGCAATACTAAAAAGTCCAACTCCACCAAAATAAGGAGCAACAACATTCCAATTTTGAGGATATTTTATTTCAAACCCATGCTCTTTGTTTGTGTATGTTTTCCAGTCTGAAAGTATTTTGGGTTTTTCCGAAACTCCGTAATAGCTTTTCCAAATCCACCAACTGCCAATCAAAACTATTCCTATAACCAAAACCACAATCAAGATTTTAATTTTTGAATCCATAATAATTTTATTCATAATTGTTTTTATAAGATTGTTCTATTTATCTCAATCAACTCGCTCGCATTTCGTTGAACGTATCGGGAATATATGAAGTTTGCAGAGCAAATTTGGGCGAGTGGTAGCGAGCCATATATCATCCTGTTGTACGGGTGTGTTAGCACCGAAGCGGAGCGGAGAGTTGCGGGGCTTTTAATGTTCGAGTCCAGAGTAACTTTTTTCATAAAAAATTTTATCAAATTACTTAAAATCCAACAACCACCTCCACAAAGGCAAAAACTTAATTTTCTTTCTGCCAATTGTTTCAAGAGCTTCATAATCCCAAGTTATGCAAAGCAATTCTTTGCATTTCAATAAGTCAGAAGCCTTCAGTAAAGATTTAATTCCCTCTCTATTCCGAGAAACTTTATTTCTCTTTTAAAAAAATCCTTTACTAAATTTATCTCAAACATAATATCGTTATAATAGAAAATTTTATAAAAATTTCTATTGTTAAAATAGTATTTAAATCTTATCAAATTAGTTAAAATTTAGCAACCTTCCACAAAAGCAAAAATTTAATTTTCTTTTAAAACTATTTCAATTTAGATATAACATAATACAAATTTTTTCAAAAGAAGAAACTTATTTTTATATTGAAT